>CAZBLY010000028.1:0-1039 GCA_964493265.1 Candidatus Woesearchaeota archaeon | reverse complement strand
GTGGGTTTTGGGGAGATGAGACATCTATCACGGAAAAACAGGAGTCATCAATACAGTAAGCATAAGTGCCTGAAGCACAAATGTCAAGGTCGAGCCAAGGGGACCCAGATGTGGCAAAAGAGCTGAGTTTTGAAGGTAAATTAGGATTGGATACATCCCATATCTCAAACCATCTTGTTGTTGCAATATATAACCTTTGTGCATTTGAATCATAGAAAAGCTCAAAGTGAATAAATTCTCTGCAGCGAATGACATCAGATATTTCAATAGGATTTGAGGGGTCTGATACATCGAGAATGTAAACTCCACCTCCTGAGCTTAAAAAAGCCAGGTTTCTCAGTGAGTCGTAAGCAACATGAAGTGGTCGACCAAATGGACAGTTCCCAGCAAACCGAACATTAAGAGAATCGAAAAAACTGTAATCTTCACTACTGATTGGTTTGGCTTGCTGAATGTTATGACTCGCTAATCCTGTATTAATAGTCATTACAAGCAGGAACATAACTGTAATTACAAAAAGGAATTTCACCTCGCTTCCGTGTAAAGTTTTCATTATGTTGATAGTGTATACATTTTGTAATCTATTGTGAAGAAAAAAATGATGGTGTCATTGCAAGTAGAAAATGTCAGGTTTTTTGCAAATTAAAAATGTCAGTATTTCGCTGTTGCCAATCTCCTTTCTTTCTTTTTTATCCTTCTTGTAAATATCTCTTTTTGTTTTAATTCTCTCCCTTACAATTTTCCGGTGACTGGCACAACCCTTAAACGTGTCTACTGGAATTTACCCCGGTTTGTCCCGTCAATGTTGAAGCAAGACAGTTTTTTTGCTTGGGCTTTGCACAGTGTGCAATTAAAGAGGCGTATGACCAAAGCCTAAAACACATTATTGTTCGGTTGTTGTCTGTTCTAACGTTCTCTGTCCTGGAAATAGAAGGTAGACATCAACTAATCGAATAAATTTAGGAAATAGAGTCTTTGCATCAATAATATTCGTATTATAAGCTTTAACCAAATTATTATATTTATCAACCAGATTATT
>CAZBLY010000027.1:0-1198 GCA_964493265.1 Candidatus Woesearchaeota archaeon | reverse complement strand
GGAGTATAAGCTAGAACCTCATTTCTTTTTGACATATCTTTGATTATAGAGATATCTTTATCATAATCTTCTTTAGTTTTTGCTTCTCTAAGAATGAGACCATGTTTGAGACCGTTTCTAATTAAATGTCTTCTGCTTTTTTGAAGATTTTTCCATAATATATCTAATGGTTGTTTTAAATCAACGATAATTGTTCCCCATGAATTACTATAAAAACCACGACTAATAAATAAACTAAAAATATTTTCATCTTCCCCAATCTGAAGTGAAATGTCTTGTAACATAAACCCCTTTGTTTTTTTAATATAATTTTCAAGATAATCTAAAAAAGCCATATGGATTTCTTTTTTGAGAGACTTATCAATTATAATAGGCCCTCTTACAATTAAATAAGTTTTAAAATGTTTCCAGAAAAATCTGAACCATTTTTTATGTTTGTCTTTTAAATATTTATAAAAAAGGGGTGCGCAATTTACTAATAACTGGCCAACAATCTTAGAATTATGTTTTGCAATAATATAAAAACTTTTCATTCCAAGAGCTTGTTCTTGAATAGTTGCAAAAGTAGTTGTTTGATAAATCTGACCATTATTCTCAAGAACTCTCTTATCCCAATCACCATCTGGCTGTTCTAACAATTCAATTTGTATATTTTTTTCTTCCATTTTTAAAGATGCGGCGGGAAGGGATTGAACCTTCGCCATCTGCTTGGAAAGCAGATATACTCACCACTATACTACCACCGCACTATCTACAAAATTTCCTCCCCAAACCGCCTGTTCCAATTAATATTAAGTTTTGATACTATATTATAAATATTTATATCAGCTGTTTTGGAAGGATCTAATACAAAATATAAATCAAGTAATTTAATTATGGTTCTAAATTCTTCTTTGGAAAATTCTCTACCATATATTTGCTCGACTTCTACAAATTTTTTAATAGGTTTTATATTAGAGGTTACATTGCCCCCTTTGGCTTGTAATTCTAATAATTTGTTAAATGCTTCCTTTATTTTTTGTAATTCTTTCTTACTCAAAAGTTGTGGGCCTATTTTCATTTTCCTCTGCATATTTATTTTATATTATGTTATTTATCTAATTACATATTTATATCTTTTTATACAAATAAATAAACTTAAAGAATTATAATTTTGCTTTTAGTCTTATTTTATTTTTCATATAAACTCTATATTTTT
>CAZBLY010000026.1:0-1384 GCA_964493265.1 Candidatus Woesearchaeota archaeon | reverse complement strand
TCTATAATCTTCAAGTTTTTGATTTTATCTATAATTTCCTCAAAATTAAATTCTTTAATTCTTTTTTTAGTTCTTGGATGAATTGGATAAATAATTGGAATATTATATTTTTCAGATAATTTTTTTAGAGCCTCAATAATTCCAGATAGGTGTTTTTTATTATCTACATTTTCTTGCCTATGCGCTGTTACTAAAAAATATTCTTGGGATTTGATATTTAATTTTTCTAAAATTTTTGATTCTTTTCTTGCTATTTCTAGACTTTGATAGACTGAATCTACAATGGTGTTACCTGTTACAAAAATTATTCCCTTAGCAATTCCCTCATTTAATAATATTTTTTCTTCTTTATTGGTTGGAGCAAATAAATAATCAGAGATATGATCTACAACTATTCTATTATGTTCTTCCGGCATTCTTTTATCATAACTTCTTAAACCAGATTCAATATGCCCTATTTTTATATGAAGTTTTGCAGCAGCAAGGGCTCCAGCCAACACACTGTTTGTGTCTCCTTCTACAAGTATAATGTTTGGTTTTTCTTCTAACAGATTTTTTTCAATTTCAATTAACATTTTACCTGTAACTTCTGCATGACTTCCAGAACCAATATTCAAATTAGTCATTCTAGGTTTCAGAGAGAGCTCTTCAAAGAAAATTTTATCCATTTTATAATCATAATGTTGTCCTGTATGAAGAACGTAATAATTCAATTTATTTTTTTCACATTCTCTGATGACTGGGGTCATCTTTATTATTTCTGGCCTAGTTCCTAATATTATACAAACTTTCATTTTTTATTTTGTTTTTTTTAATATATTTAAATAAATCTTCGAGCAAATCAATTTTTTTTATGCATTCAAATAAACCATGTATATAAATTGTTGATAATTTTTTCTTCTTAATTTCTCCTTTTAGTTTCTCTAAAATTTTTTCATCTTTTAAATTTTTAGATGTTAAATATTCTATTATTGGGGTATTATTTTTACCTTTGATTGTTATTGGAATGTTGATTATATTTTTATTTTTAATTTTTTTAGGTTTGCTTCCTGGGAGATCACTTATTATTCTAAAGCCGTGTTCTTCAAGAAGTTTAATCACTTTTTTATCTGTTTTAAATCCAGGGGCAGCAAATGATATGGGCTCTTTACCAAAAATTTTAATATATTTATTTTTTGCAAGAATTAAATGTTTCTTCATATTTATTTTATCAAAGCCCCTAAGCCAAGATCTATGTTTCCATCCATGAATTCCAAGTTCATGACCATCATCTATTATTTTTTTGAATATTTTTTCATTTTTTTTAACAAAATCTCTTGGAAATAAAAAAATTCTTATTTTTTCTATTGTTGAGAAAGCTTTTATTTTTCTTTCTCCAGGAATT
>CAZBLY010000025.1:0-1450 GCA_964493265.1 Candidatus Woesearchaeota archaeon | reverse complement strand
TTTTATTATATATCGAGAATAATTTCCACATTCAAGGCACTTAATAGATAATTTTCCCTTCTTAATTCTTATTTTACAATTTTTTCCTGGAACAAAAAAGGAATTACATTTATGACAAAATTTTTTCTTGTATTTTTTTAGAGAAATATTAGAACGCTTGGCCATTTTTTTTGCAAGAATAATATATTTTTTTGCAAGTTCTGGCCTTTTTTTTGATTCTTTTTTTGCTAGGATAAATAATTTTTGAATATTATCAGAAACTAATTTATCTTGTTTTTTTCTCATTTTTAAAAATTAAATATTATATGATATTAGATTAAAAAAAGAAGACAGCTTATGAGTTTTCCGACCGAAGCCAGTACACCTTATAACATAGGCAGCTTAACTTCTGTGTTCGAGATGGGAACAGGTGTTTCCTACCTATTATGGCCGTCTTCAATAATATAAAATTTTACTGATTTTTAAGCTTTTCTAATGCTTCTTTAAGGGCCTCCTGCTTATTTTTCCTTAGGAGAAATAAAAATTAAAAAATAAGAGAGAATTTCTATATTCTAATAGGAAAAACCGAAAATTTTAAATAAATCTAATTTATTTAATTAATGGAAAGTTGGGATAATCTGGGATTTACAGTATAGTACTTCGGTGCTTACTAACGATCTTCTTATGAAGGTCACCTAGATCCTTTCTACTTTCCTTATTTTTTTGATTTCTTACTTTCTAAAATTTTATAAGTAAAAGATTTTTATCTTTAATATGCGGGAGTGCCGGAGTGGTCAAACGGGTTGGACTCAAGATCCAATGGGTTAGTCCCTACGCAGGTCCGAATCCTGTCTCCCGCATTAAAAATATCTGTGCTCCCGTAGCTCAGTCTGGATAGAGCACTTGCCTCCTAAGCAAGGTGTCGCAGGTTCAAATCCTGCCGGGGGCGCTTCTATATATATTTTTAAGAATTCTAATATAATTTTTATTTAAGCCACCAAGTCTGAAAATGATAACTTCTTTTATTTTGTTCTTTTTTAAAATATCAAGGTCTTTATCAAGTTCTTCTGGAGTTAGAATAAACTCATTTCCTGTCTCTCCTGTTGCTATTGTTCCTAAAGCTAGGATATATTTCTTTTTTGCCAGTTTTGTTAAAATATTATCTTTTGTTTTTCTTGAGAAATGCAGCATTGAACTGTAAAACATTTTTATCTTTTTCTTATTCTCAATCTTAAAAGACAAACCAAGAAATTTAAACAAAGAACCAGCAAGAAAATTTTCACAACACAGAACTTTTTTGTGTTTTTTAATAAATCTGTTGATTATTTTTTTGTTCTTGAAAGAATTAAAAAATTGGCTGAAAAATAAACTTTTTTTTGTATATGGAAATTCAACATCTAGCATAACAATCACTTTTTTTCCAGAAACTTCATCAAAAATCCTGTTTAAACTTTCTGATTTAGAAAAAGCA
>CAZBLY010000024.1:0-1537 GCA_964493265.1 Candidatus Woesearchaeota archaeon | reverse complement strand
TGGCAAGACTTCCAGAAACATCATATGTTTTTACTTCTGCATTTGCTGATGCTGTACCATCACTTTCATTAACATAAACATCCAGATACCATTGAACTGTAACATTTCCACCAGTAATATAAAAAATTGATTTGTCATAATTTGTCGTATTAATTAAATAAATTTCACCACCAGTCCCTTGATTAATATCCCATGTATTACTTATTAAATTAGTTTCATAAAAATAAGTATTTTCAACAGTAGAACTGTCTACAATACCATAACTATGACCTTTTATTGTTGTATTATAAAACTTATTATCTATGCCATTTGACTCAATTCTAACCCCTTGTCCACTAACACTGGTTCTATCTAAATAATTATTATAAAAACTATTATAATCTGCAAATCTTACTCTTATATTCTCTGCATTATCTTTAATTATATTCCAAGAAACATTATTATTATTAGATGTATCGCCATAAATTTGAATACCTTTTGAAGAACAACCATAAATTTCATTATTATGAATTGTATTATTAAAACTTCTGATATCCATCCCTATAGTTCCACTAAAATTAGAGCAATTAATAAAATTATTTTCAACAATATGATATCCTTCATTAACATCTTCAAGAGATATACCTATATCTAAATGTGGAAAAACCCTATTATTAGAAATATTAACGTGGCCAACATAATAATAATTCCTAATTTCACCTCTTGAAAGTGTTTGCGAATTATTATAGACCAAATTATCAAAAACTGTCGCATAATCATATTGGAACAGTAAAATGCCATCAACATCATTATTATAAACAGTATTATTTTTTATTAAAAAATTATTAAGAACTGCAGCATTAGAATATGCTTCAATCCCCCAATAACTATCATAAATAACATTATTAGAAGCTGTAAAATTCTCACAAACGTCATTAACATAAATTCCAGCATTACTTGACCCAGTTATATTATAAATCTCATTATTTGTTATATTTACATTATCAGAATTTTGTATACGAATACCATAACCTTGACTTCCGCCAGAATTGTTAGCAACAATATTATCTTCAATATTGGCCCCATTATCAGAAGCATAAATGTAAATGCCTGAACCTATGTTATTTGTTATTGTATTATTGGTTATCTGCAAATTATCTCCCGTCATAGTCCAGGCATAAATACCAATCCCACAATTATCAAAGGTATTATATTCTGCTATTGCATTATCAGTATCAGCTCTAAAATAAACTCCAGCCCCCCATCTATTCCAAACTGCTAAATTCTCATTACCACAATGACTGAAATTATTATAACTTACATTAACATTATTAGGAGAAGATACATACATATAAACACAACTGGAATAATCTCCAATACTATAACTAATGCTATTATTATATATTAAACTATTAGAACCTACAGCATAAATATTATTTGTAAAATTTGAAATGCTATTAAAATTCTTTATTGTTATGTTAGTATGACTATCTCCAAAGATTGCATATCCTGTTGTATTTCCAGAGATATTATGGCCATTTCCATCAATAATAATATT
>CAZBLY010000023.1:0-1621 GCA_964493265.1 Candidatus Woesearchaeota archaeon | reverse complement strand
TTTTAATTATTTTAATTATTGCTTCTGTTGTTTTTATAATAAATTGGCAATCATTTGGTGGAAAAGTGATTGTTAAGGAGGTTATAATAAATTCAACTGCATCAGAATTAGGAATGCAAACCGGCGAGGTTATTAAACAAATAAATGGTGTTGAAATTCATAGCATAGAAGATTATAGTAAGGCTTTAAATGAGGCTCTTGAAGGAAGAGGGCAAATTGAATTTAGGGTTGTTGTTAATGTTGAAAACAGTTCTGAAAATTTAAGTTTTATTTACTTATCAAAGAATCTTGATTTTGATGTTGGCATTAATAATACAATTATTTTAGTTTCTGGAAATGCCATGGAAATTGGTCTTGAAGAAGGGATGAGAATATTATCAATCAATAATTATTCTATTGAAAATTATAGTTTTATCCAAATAAAAAAAATGGTTGAATCTAAATTAAAGATAATAATACTTACAGATAAACAAGAATATATTTTTTTAATTGGAGATGATCTTGGATTAATTGTTTCTGAAGTTCCTAGAACAAGAATTAAAGTTGGTTTAGATCTTCAAGGAGGAGCTCGTGCTTTAGTTGAGCCTGAAAGACCTCTTGATGCTAATGAAATGGCTGGCTTGCTTGAAACTGTCCGTTATAGATTAAATGTTTATGGTCTTACAGATGTTAATATTAAAGAAGTTTCTGATTTAACAGGTAATAGATATATGATGGTTGAACTTGCAGGAGCAACACCCCAAAAACTTCAAGAATTAATTGGTGAACAAGGTAAATTTGAAGCCAAAGTAGCAAATGAAACTCTTTTTATTGGCGGAAATAATGATATTACTTTTGTTTGTAAAAATGATGCTTCTTGTGCTTATATAGAACAATGTAATGAAGTAGAGGGGGGTCAAATTTGTCGTTTCCATTTTGAGATACATCTTTCTGAGCAAGCTGCAAAAAAACATGCTAATGTAACTGCGGGTTTAGAAGAAGGCGTTGGTGACAAAAAAGGTTATCTTAATGAGTCTTTACAATTATATTTAGATGATAAATTAGTGGATGAATTATTAATTGCTGTTGATTTGAAAGGACAAGAAGCAACAAGAATAGCTATTTCTGGCAGTGCTTCTGGCTCAACCAGATCAGAAGCTTATGAAAACACCCAAGAGAGTATGAAAAAATTACAAACAGTTCTTATAACAGGTTCTCTACCATTTAAATTAGAAATTGTTAAACTTGATTCTATTAGCCCTTTATTAGGAAAGGAATTTACAAAAAATGTTTTTATTGTAGCTATTGCCGCATTTCTAGTTGTTTGTATAATTATTTATTTACGTTATAGGAGATTTATTTTATTTGTTCCTGTTATTATCACTCTTATTTCAGAAGCTTTATTGGTTTTAGCAATTGCCGCAGTTATTGGATGGAATCTTGATTTAGCATCTATAGCTGGAATTATTGCGGCAATAGGGACCGGTGTTGATGATCAAATTATTATGATAGATGAAATGAAAGTATCAAGACAATATAGTATTAAACAAAGAATTAAGAGGGCATTCTTTATTATTTTCGGTGCTTATGCTACAACCGCTTTAGCATTGATTCCTTTATGGTCTGTTGGTGCAGGTCTTCT
>CAZBLY010000022.1:0-3166 GCA_964493265.1 Candidatus Woesearchaeota archaeon | reverse complement strand
TTGGAACAATTTTTGGCTCAATCTTTTTTGGTTTTAATTTTATTCTTTCTAAACTGGTTGCAATAAGAGAAGGACTTTTATACCCTTTTGGGCATAGTCGTGTTGGTTTAACAGTTGCAGAAAATAAACAACCTTTTTTTATGGAATGGCTTGGCCAGTTTACCCGCATATTTTTCTGGCTTTTCTTTTTTGGAACCTTGTTTTTATTTTATGAATCAATAAAACATTTTGATAATAAAAATAAATTTTGGTTTAATTTTTTCTTTATATTTTTCTTAATAACATTTATTCTTTCAAAATATTCCCCTTCAAGTATTTTTAATGGAACTAACACCATAAGTCAAATCTTTTATTTTGGCGGCCTAATCTTGTTTGTTCTTGTAATATTCTTCTCTTATTTAAATGCATATATTAAAAAAGATGAAAAAATCCTAAATGATTTCAAAAAAATAAACTTTTCATATATTTTTATGCTTGTATTTATTTTTTGGATGGTGTTGGCAGCAAGGGGAGCAATAAGAATATTTTTTATTTCTGGAACTGCTTTTATTATTGCTGTAGCATTTATTCCAATCAAATTAATTAGTTATGGTATAAAATCAAAAGATTTATTGCAAAAAATTATTTTGTGGAGTGTTGTTATTATTGTTGTTTGTTTGATTTCTATTAGTTTTATGGGTTTTGCAAGAACATCTATTGCCAGTGCCAAAGGAACTATTCCTGGAGCCTACTATCAACAATGGCAAAAAGCCATGTCTTGGGTAAGAAATAATACAACAGAAGATTCTTTATTTATACATTGGTGGGATTATGGTTACTGGGTTCAAACTTTAGGCCAAAGAGCAACAGTAACTGATGGTGGCCACGCAATTGGTTATTGGGATCATCTTACTGGCCGTTATTTACTTACAGCACAAGAAGAAAAAACAACTCTGCAACTTTGCAAAACTTACGGTGTTGATTATCTTTTAATTGATTCTACAGATATAGGAAAATATCCAGCTTATAGCAGTATAGGTTCTGATAAAGAAGGCAATGATAGATTAAGTTGGGTTAATACTTTTATTATGGATGAAACACAGACACAAGACACAAGAAATGAAACAATTTATGTCTATGTTGGAAGCACAGTTCTTGATGAAGATATCTTATGGAAAGGTGAAATATTCCCACAAGGCAAAGCAGGCATCGGAGGTTTTATTATGACCCTAGATCAAGAAACCCAAGGAATAAAAAACCTCGAATCGGTTGTGATCTATAATAATAAACAATATAGGGTTCCATTAAAATTTGTATTTATTAATGATAATCTTGTCAAAATAAATGATAATGGAATTGGCACACTTTATATTGTGCCAAAATTCACACAACAAAGTATTAATCATATTGGAGCAGCTCTTTATTTAAGTGAAAAAGCTATGGCAACACAATGGGTTAGATTATATTTATTTAATGATTCAGAAAATTTTGAATTAGTACATAATGAACCAGCATCATTTGTAGAACAATTACGTAATAATTATGATTTTCCTATTAATGATTTAATTGTTGTAAATAGTGCAGTATATGGGCCAATAAAAATCTGGAAAATAAATTACCCTGAAGACATAGAAAAACATGAAGAATACCTAAAAACGCAAGGAGAATGGGGTGAATTAGATTATCTCGGAACCTAAATGCTAGCCAAATATTCTTATTAATTATTTAGTAGTAACACTCGTAACATTTAAAAACTGAACTTCTTTATTAATTATAAATAAGACAGCAAAATGGAATCTTTAATTATAACAATAATATGTTTGGCATTCTCATTAATAGTTAGTTTTTTTGCGATTAGGTATTGGATTAAAATTGCTAAAAATAATAAATTAGTTGGAAAAGATATGAATAAATATCGCAAATCATTGGTTCCAGAATCTGGTGGTTTAATAATAATTAGTTCAATCATTATATCTATTTTTCTTTATATTTTCTTTAAAACATTTATATTAAAAACAGCAACAAATTTAACTGAAATTTTAACTTTGGCTGTAACTTTACTTTTAGCATGTTTTATTGGTTTTGTTGATGATATTATGGGGTGGAAAAAAGGAATTGCCGGATGGAAAAGAATTTTAATAACAATTCCCATCGCTATTCCTTTAATGATAATAAATGCGGGCCAATCAACAATGAATCTGCCTTTTTTAGGGGTAATTAATTTTGGTTTAATTTATCCATTAATTATTATTCCTTTGGGTCTTATTGGAGCAACAAATGGTTTTAATCTTCTTGCAGGTTATAATGGTTTAGAATCAGGACTTGGAATAATTATTATTTCCACACTAAGTGCTGTGGCTTTTATACAAAACCAGTATTGGCTTGTTCTTATCGGGGGAATATCTATTGTTTCATTAATAGTTTTTTATTGTTTTAATCAAGTTCCAGCAAAAATTTTTCCAGGAGATAGTTTAACTTATGGAATAGGCGCATTAATTGCTTGTTTTGCAATTCTTGGAAACATGGAAAAAATAGCCCTGTTACTTTTTATTCCATTTATTATTGAAGGAGTATTAAAAGCAAGAATGAGATTTAAAGCTGAAAATTTTGGAAAACCACAAAAAGATGGCAGTCTAAAAGAACCTTATCAAAAAATTCATAGCTTAGCCCATCTAACATTAAGAATTCTTAAAAAGATCAAACCAAGTCATAAAGTTTATGAAAAAAATGTTACACATACTTTAATAATTCTTGAAATAATTGTTGCTATACTTATTCTTATTTTTACTCTTTAAAAACTGAAAAACCTTATAAATAATCAACCCATAATTAAATTATAATAAAAATGATAGCTATTGTTATTGGAACTAAGGCAGAATTAATCAAATGTATGCCCATTATGTTAGAATTACAAAAAAGAAAACAAGATTATTGGTTTATTCATACAGGCCAGCACCCATTAGGTCAAGCATGTAAGGAATTTGGAATAAAGCAACCCGATTTTGTTTTAAGTAAAGAACCTAAAAAAACAACAAAATTTTGGTCAAAAATTAATAGAATTTCTTTTTTCTGGTGTCTATTAATGGTTTTTAAAATAAGAAAAATAATTAATAAATTAAAACCAAAATATGTTATTTATCATGGGGATACTATGAGCACTTCTTGTGCAGCAATAGCTTCTTCTAAA
>CAZBLY010000021.1:0-3211 GCA_964493265.1 Candidatus Woesearchaeota archaeon | reverse complement strand
AATTATAATTTTGCTTTTAGTCTTATTTTATTTTTCATATAAACTCTATATTTTTTGATTGAATATAAAATTCTTCCAGAATCATAGAAAAGATAAAATATTAAGTATGACCAAAGATAAATATCTAGTATTCTTGCAAAAACCGCTACAATAAGGAAGACTGAGAAAAGAGATTGAAGATTTCTTATTATTAAATAAGGTTTTATTTTTTCATGCTCTTCTCTTAAATTGGTCTTGACACCTTTATAACAATATCCAGAAATATGGGCTATTAATTCTCTAGCCAAGTAAACAATAGTGCAGCCAAATCCTAGAGTAAGCATTAAATAATTTTGAGTTTGAAGATATAAACCAAAACCAATTGCTAAAAATATAAAAGAATCTTTTACAAAATCGGAAGTTCTATCGAGCCAGTCTCCATAAATAGTTGATTGATTTTTTGCTCTTGCTAAAACCCCATCAGAATAATCTAAAAAAATAGATATTTCAAATAAGACTAAAGCAATTATAGCAAAAACATAAGTGCCAAAAGCAAAAAGAATTGCTGCAGCTATTGCAAATAAAAAACTTAAAAAAGTTAGGAAATTACCGGTAAATGGTGTTTTTAGGAATATATGTTTAACTAACCATCTTCCTGATTTCCTATAAACCCATTCTGGAGGAGTATGATAAACATTAATTCCCATTTTATTTCCTATATTTCTTTATATTTATTAATTTAAAAGGTTTATGTTGGCTCTTTTTTAATGATATTGCCCTTTACGAGGTTTGACTTTCCAAAGACAAGCCATTAAAATTGCTGCAAAGAAGGCTGCTGCAACCCAAAAAGAGAAAGCAGCATTCCAACTAATTTTATCTATTAAAAGACCAGATACTACTCCTGTGATTGCTGCTCCAGCATAGCCCATTGCATCTATAAAGCCAGTTACAGAACTAGCTGCTTTTCTTGAACCAATATCCATAGGCATTGCTGTTACTATCATCACGTGTGGCCCATAAGTCATGAAACCTATTGTTGCTAAAATAATTAAACCTAAAATCCAGTTTTCTGATGGAAGAAATGGAAATATCCAAGCTGCTATTCCAAGAAGTATTAACATTATTACGGCTATTGGTGCTTTTCTTAGATTAAAGAACTTAGTAGATGCCCAGCCAGCAAATACTGCTCCAAAAGAACCTATTAAAGGAATTAATAAGGTCTTATAAGCTGCAGTTGAAATAGAAGCATTCTGAACTTCAAATAAATAAGTTGGAGCCCACCCTAAAAAACCATATCTAACAATATTTAAGGCAAATAAACTAAATGCAACAACCCAAATAGTTGGACTTGTAAATACCTTTTTTAATGTATATTTAAAACCCAAATGATGGTCTTTTCTTATTTCTTTTGCTTTATATTTTCCATTTGCTTGTTCTTCAACCGTTGGTAAGCCGACTTCTTCTGGCGCATTTCTTGTTCTAATTAAAAAATGAATTCCAATTAACAGAAAAATTCCTGCTGGAATCCAGAAAGCCCATCTCCATCCAAATAAACCAACTATAAGGCCAGCCAATGCTAAAGATATTGCACTTCCAATTTGATATGATGTTCCCAATAATCCAGAAACTTTTCCTCTTTGTTTAATTGAAAACCAATTTGCTATTGTTTTAACAGTTGGAGCCCAACCCATCGATTGGAAAAAACCATTAAGGCCCCAAATTAAAATCATACTAGCAACAAGGCCGTTAGTAAAACCAAAAATTATATTTAATACTGCTGAAAATAAAATCCCTATTGAAATAAGTCTTCTTGCTCCAAATTTATCTCCAAGCTGACCATTAACAAATTGACCAACTGCATAAAAAGCAAATAATGCTGTCAGAACCAAACCCATAGTTGTTTTTGAAAGGCCAAATTCAGCCATTATGCCTGGCATGGCAACAGACATATTAACTCTACATAAATAAAAGAAAGCGTAAGTAATCCAAGAAGTAAAAAAGATTCTTTTCTGCCAATATCTTAATTTTTGTTTTTGATTCATCTATTTACTTTAATTGTTTTATTTTATTTTTTATAGCAGTACTTGATTGTTCTGGATAATAAGGCATCATTATAATTCTTCCTTTAAAAACTTTTTTTAATTGTTTAAGATAAGGATTCCCTATGTGGCTAGTACTTTCAATATGAATATCTGGTTGAATTGCTTTTAAATTATTAGCTGGAGAATATTCATTTTGTGGAATTGCGCAATCAACACATTTCAAAGATCTAATCAACCCCATTCTTTCCTTAAATGGAATTGTTGGCCTTGGTTTCTTTTCCATAACTGCCTCGTCTGTTAAAACCCCAACAACAAGTTTATCACCAAGTGCTTTAGCATTTTCTAAATGTAATAAATGCCCTTCATGTAAAATGTCTCCACACACATACGCATAAACTACTTTCATTTTTTATATGTTTTAAAAATTTTATTGGTAATTTTATTTGTAGATAATTTTTCATAAAAAGGAGGTTTTATGATTTTTCCACCTATTTTTTTAATATAAGCGTTTCCTGGAACTTTTTTCCAATTAGAAGCATGAATAAGAATTATTTTTGCATTTTTAAATTGATTATGAATTTTTTTAAGATTTTCAGTTGGATCTTTACTTGTTTGGGTCATAACCATATCAACACACCTAAGAGAAGAAACTATGGCTTGTCTTTCTTTAAGATCTGCAATTGGTTCTTCTTTATATGTTTTTACAGCATCATTAGTTAAAACGCCACAGATATGAAAATCTCCAAGAGAATTTGCTTTTTTCAATAACTGAAGATGCCCATAATGAAATAAATCTGCTACAACAAAACTATAAACAATTGTATTTATCTTTTGTTTTTCTATTCCAACTATATCTCCTTCTTTAATTCCAGAATCTTTAGGAATTGTTACACATAACTGTCCATTAGATTTATTTCCCCAAACCATCTTTCTCATAAGCTACTAGTAACACTAGTATTTATAAATATTTATATTTTAGAAAATATATTTTATTTAAGATAGTCTAAAGTAAAGAAATAATTATATGAAATAAATTTAATCTTTTGTTATTTTTCTTAAGATTTCTGCAAATGCTGGTCTTGTTATGAAAACACCAACTGTGATTCCAAGTAATGTTGTGACTACAAAGCCCCTAAGAAGACCTGCACCAACAGACCATAAAGGAATCAATGCTAAAGCGGTTGTAGCAT
>CAZBLY010000020.1:0-4059 GCA_964493265.1 Candidatus Woesearchaeota archaeon | reverse complement strand
CAGTCATTACGAGAAAGTGTGGTGTTTCACCTTTTTCAAGCAATTTTGCTCTCTGGAGAACACCGAACCGATGCTGCTCATCGATAATAACGAGTCCAAGGTTCTTGAATTGGACGACATCCTCAATTAAAGCGTGAGTTCCGAAAACAAGATTTATCTCTCCATTCTCAAGAGAATCGTAGATTTTTTTCTTCTCCTTTGCCTTCACACCACTAACTAAAAACGTATTCTTTACTCCAATGGACTCCAGGGTTTTCCCGACATTAAGATAATGTTGTTCAGCAAGGATTTCTGTCGGTGCCATCAGGGCAACCTGATACCCACTGTCAATAATTATAAGTGATGCAATGATAGCGACGACGGTCTTTCCCGAACCAACATCTCCCTGAAGCATTCTGTGCATTGGTTTACCCGAAAGAAAGTCCTGACGGATTTCTTTTACTACTCTTTTCTGGTCATTTGTTAGTTCAAAATCGAGTAGCTTCATAAATTTTTGGATAAGGGTACTATCTTCCTTTATCTGGACTTTTGATCTCCTGTTTTTTAGCCTTTTCCTTCTCAGCGCCAGAAGGAGCTCGAGATAGAACAATTCTTCGAAAATAAACCTTTCCTTAGCACTTTTCGTATCGCTGAATGTCACTGGTCTGTGGATCTTATATATTGCTTCTTTCAGAGATAGGAGTTTCTCTTTGGTAATGATTACTTCAGGAAGCGTTTCTTCCACAAGGTCGAGGTAGAGGGAAATGCCATTATCGATAATTCTACGAATTCTTTTCTGCAACATCCCCTCGGTTAATGGGTAAAATGGGACGATCCTGCCGGTGTGGAGTTTTTTCGACATCTCGTCGGTCATAATTTCAAAATCGGGATGAACCATCTGTTTACCTTTATAGAATGTTACCTCTCCACTTGCCATTATTCTTACGCCTTTTTTTATAATCTTTTTTAGGTATGGTTGATTGAACCATTGGAGGAAGAGCATCCCTTCAGAATCATCTTTTATCAATGCGGTTTGTATCTCTATTTTTTTTCGTGACCTTCGCGATTCAAATGAAACGACTTCTCCAAGAATGGTTGCCGTCTTTCCGGATTTTGTGTTAATGATTTTTGCTATTGTTGATCTATCGATGTATAGCCGAGGGATATGATAGAATACATCACCAATTTTCGTGATACCAAGCTTCCTAAGGAGTCTTTCCCAATGGGGTCCGACACCTTTTAGATACTTTACAGGATCGTTCAGGGGATTACGGTTTTTTTTCATTTTTGAGTGACAAGGTTACGCGCTTCAGTCGTTCCACTGCTTATCGGGGAGTGTCACTTCTGGTTCTTTTGGCTAAGAGTATGATATTCTTTAGTCCCTCTTTATTGGCTACTTCTAGCCATTTCTTTTCAAATTCAGGATCCTGGGTGATTTGAGCAATTGCAGCAAGGACCTTCAGGTGAAAAACCCGATCGTCAGGTGATCCCACAAAAACGAATACAATATGTACTATTTCATCGTCAGGAAAGATAATTCCCGCTTTTGCTCGAACTAAAAGAGTCTTTACTATGTTTTTGCCCTCAACGATGATATGGGGAATTGCCATACCTTTTTTTACCACGGTGCTCGATTCTCTTTCCCTCTCGTAGAATTTCTTGAATATTTCCTCTGGTGCTCTGTTGAGGTCGCTGCCCAGGATATCAGAGATATGCTTGAGGAAATCCTCAAATCGTTGAGGCATTTCTATATCCAGAATTGTGGCTTCCTCAATGAGCTTATGGAATTTATCCCTTGCAAGATCATCTCTTTCAATTACTATGTCCCGTAGTTCTGTGAGGAGATTCTCGGAGGATAACTGCTTATCTCTTGCCACGAGTTGTTCCAGCAGGTATATGAGAGCGGAATCCTGACTTGCTCGTTTTTGGGAATATATCTTGTACCAAATAAATCCCAAGGAAAGAAATAGGACAGTAAGGAAAACTATGACGGTTCCTATCTCTATTAAGAGAAACATACCTCCCAGAACACCAGCAATTTGCACGTACGGATACAAGGGGGAATGGAATTTGGGTTTGTAACTCTGGATCTTGCTTTCTCTGAATAGAATAACAGTTAAATTTGCGAAGATAAAGAGCAGTATCAAAACGCTGGAGGCGACTTTGACCAGCAATTCGAGCCTCAAAAACAGAACAGCCAGGATGATAAAGAAACCGGTAATGAAAATAGAAATATATGGTGTCTTAAACCTGTGACTTATTTTTTGAAAACTATGGGGAAGTAACTTGTCTCTGCTCATGCCCAAAGGATATCGGGAGGCGGTCATGATACCTGCGTTAGCTGTAGAGATAAAGGCCAAAAAAGCACCGATACCCACAATGATCCTTAAGGGATTACCGCCAAAGACAGCTGCTCCATCCGAAATCGGTGTAAATGTCCGGCTCAGGTTTTGAGGATCGAGCACCCCGATAGTAACAAAGATAACCAGTGCGTAGAAAATGGATGTTACTATGAGCGAAAGGAACATACCTAGAGGTAAATTCCTGCCAGGATTTCGTGTCTCTTCCGCAAGGGCAGCCACTTTTGTTAATCCCCCAAAGGATATAAAGACAAAGCTTGCTGTGGCAAAAGTAGAACCCAGTCCCTTTGAGAGAAACGGAGAAAAATGCGATGGGTTGACTGACTTCATTCCCCAGAAAACATAGAGAAGTAGCATGGCGAGCAGTCCTAAAACTAATACTATCTGGAATTTACCTGCTTCTTTCACACCAATGAGATTTAGAAAAACGAAAAAAAGTGCGCAGAGCAATGCAATAACATTCAGGGGAAAAGGTGTAATGATGCTCAGGTATGCGCCCATTCCCACAAGCGCAAATGCTGCCTTTAGACTCAGGGAGAACCAAGTGCTGAATCCGGCAATAGTCCCCAAGAGCGGACCAAATCCTCTCATGATGTAGAAATAATCGCCACCTGCTTTAGGCATTGCCGTGGTAAGTTCTGCCATGCTCATAACGGTGGGAACACAAAAAAGGCCGGCAATTATGTAAGAGAGAATTACAGCAGGACCTGCTCTGGAAAATGCAAAGCCCGGTAGGATAAATAATCCTGAGCTGAACATCGCTCCTGTTGCAATACAAAAAACATCCAGAAGGGAAAGCCCTTTTCTTAGATTTTTCGCCATATCATATCTACCTTTATTGCTGCTCAGCTAAGAAAAAACACGAACCAATGGAATTTGAACAGTTAAGAATTGACATCTCTGTTTTGCTTGACACTATCATTACCAGGGCAAGGCTGGTGAATTTCTCCGCATAAGGATCTGGCGGAGAGGGTGGGATTTGAACCCACGATCGCGATTTCTCACGATACACGATTTCCAGTCGTGCTCCTTCGGCCAACTCGGACACCTCTCCCGAGGATTATATTATCAATTAATCTGGAAAACGTCAAGTGAAAACTTTTGTCCTAATCAAGGAAAGTAGAGATGTCTCCTTTATGCAAAAAATGTATTGACAATCGTTAAGAGTTGGGTATAATGCACTGCATTATGAAAAAATGCCTGTTCTTACATATCATTTTTCTTTTGGTTTTCTCGTGTAGTGCGGAGGAAGCACCACCCGAAACTATAAAAGATACTACCAAAGAAACATATGTATCTACTCCAGAAGTAATTGAAGATACAACCTACATCACTGTCTCTGCGGTTGGTGATATTATGATGGGTTCTGATTTTCCGAGTCCTATTCTGCCTAAAGAATCCGGAAAATACGTTTTTGAGGATGTGAAAGATGAGCTGAAAGCCGACATTGTATTTGGGAATCTTGAAGGTCCACTATGCAAAGGCGGTTATACCAGCAAGAACATAAAAAGTGGAAGGTCTTATGCTTTCAGGACACCACCGGAGTTCGCTCAGAATCTTGTAAGTGCAGGTTTCAACTGTATGAGCCTTGCGAATAACCATGCCAGGGATTTTGGGAGCAAAGGAGTGAAATCAACTATGAATGTTCTAGACAGCTTGGGTATAGAGCATTCCGGACCTGTCGGGGATATCGGGTATCTGGATGTCGACGGAATATCTG
>CAZBLY010000019.1:0-4793 GCA_964493265.1 Candidatus Woesearchaeota archaeon | reverse complement strand
AAGGATGATTGAAGCTAATAAGATAAAGGTAAAAAAATTCAAAAACCCTTATGGAGAAAAAGGAGTTAGCAAAAGAATTGTTAGCCTATTAAAATAAAATGAAAAAAATAATTGAAAAAATTTCGTGGATGCCTTATAATATAATTTATAATCGAGAGTCAAAAAAACAAAATCCAATAAAATTAAATTTTGAGAATATTGGCGTTAAGGAGAATATTATTTTTTATGTGGTTGATAATGATGAAGGACTATCAAAACAATTAAGATTATTTGGTTTTAGAGAACCCTTAAATTGGAGATATTATTATAACTTTGTAAGACCTGATGATATTGTGCTAGATGTTGGGGCAAATATTGGACTTTTCTCTATTTTATCCAAAAATGCGAAAAAAATAATCTGTATTGAACCGCTCAAAGAATGCGTCCCAGTATTAAAACAAAACTTAAAATATAACAATCTTAATGGTAAGGCAGTTGTTTTAAATATGGCTGTAGGAAAAAAAGGTAAACTATGGCTTGAACGCGACGCCCATATTAATCTTTCAAAAGTTGTGCAAAAAAGAACAAAAAATACCCAAGAAATTAAAAGTGAACTTTTAGAATATTTCATTAAAAAATATAAAACAAATTTGGTGCGTATGGACGTAGAAGGTTATGAATATGAAATTTTTAAACAAGGAATTCCTAAGAAAATCAATAAAATTGCGATGGAATTTCATGCAGGTTTATTAGGAAATAAAAAGATAAAAAAGATTCTTTGGTTATTTCATAAGGAAAAATTCAGAATAAAATACATAATAGAAGATTTGCCCCTAAGATTATACCCTTTTTATGGGATTTTGAAAAAAACGGGTTTGATTAAATTTTTTACTTATGTTAAAAAAGACCTGAGTCCATTAGATTGCTATCACTTAATTAATAAGGGGAGATCTATTAAGTATTTATTTTTAAAAAGATGAAAGTTTTGTAATTTAAAAGAAAAATTAAAGAATAAAGTTATTATTGAAATTTGGGGAAAAGGAACTCTTCAGAATGAACTAAAAAAACAAATTAAAAATAAAGAACTTTCTAAAATTGCTAAAATTAAAGGGTTTGCTGAACAAAAAAATCTGGCAGATATCTATTCTTCTTTTGATTATTTTTATTTTCCTTCTGAATATGAGGGTTTTGGCTTACCTATAATTGAAGCAGCAAGACGTAAGGCAATACCTTTTATTTTAAGTGATGCTAAGATTCCTAAGGAAATTAGGAATCTCTGTTTTGTTTGTAAAGATGAAAAAGAAATTATAAATAAAATAATAAACTTAGAAAAAAACAAACAACATAAAATAAGATTAATGAAAAATTTAATGAAAAAATCTAAAGAATTTATTTGGGATACTTGTTTTAACAAAACGATCGAAACTTATAATTCTTTCATTTAATTTAATTAGTTGCATATAAATTTATTTATAAATCTATAAAAGATAGATAAGCGTGGAGATGCTTTTAAAAACTTATTTTTCTTAGAATTTTAAGGAAAAAAATGGCTAAGATTAAAAGTTTATTAATACAATTCAGAAGAATGCTAGAAATACCTCTTTTATATAAAAATTGGACATGCGTTGTACTAAATAGGTTTGGTTTATGCAGTCTTAAACAAGCAATTTTATGGAATGGATTGAAATTTAATGTTAGTGGTAGCAGAGCAAGATCAATAGTAAGTTTTGTATTTAGTAAAGAATCCTATAATAGGTTCAGAAAAATAAAAGATGGAGATATTGTTATTGATATTGGAGCATTTATTGGGGATTTTTCTATAAAATCAGCAAATGCAGGAAAAAAAGTTAAAGTTTATGCTTACGAACCTTGCAAAAAAACTTTTAAAACTTTAAAACAAAATATCAAACTTAATAATTTTAAAAAACAAATAATTCCTTTTAATTTAGGTATTTATAGTAAAAAAGGGAAGAAAAAATTACATATTCATAAATGGGAAGGCATCAATAGCATGTACGAATGTGATTGGTTAGAAAATGAATCAAAAACAATAGGATCAGAAACAATAAAATTAATTACTTTTCAACAAATATTCAAAAATAACAAAATA
The DNA here is from genome assembly GCA_964493265.1 of Candidatus Woesearchaeota archaeon. GTDB lineage: Archaea > Nanobdellota > Nanobdellia > Pacearchaeales > UBA284 > DAOWHW01. Next base: position 2,704 of record CAZBLY010000019.1, on the reverse strand, counting down.
AATTATTGTGATTTTTTAAAAATTGATTGTGAAGGTGTTGAATATGATATAGTTACGGCTATTCCAAAAAAATATTTGGAAAAAATAAAATATATTGCTATGGAAAGTACAGATTATGAAAATACTGGTAAAAAAAATTATAAACTTGTAAAACATTTAGAAAAAAATAGTTTTTTAGTACAACATATTGATAAAAAAAATGGAAATATAATGATGATATATGCAGAAAATAAAAATTTCAATAAAAAGTAGAAAAATGACTAAAAAAATTAGAGTTAAAACTTTTTTTGGAGCACACCAAATATACCAAGAGATTGTAAATAATCCTCCAAAAAATGTAGAATATTTGGGAATTAAAAAAGAAACCTTTAAAGGGACATATTATCAACAGAAAAAATTAAAAAATAAATTAAGAAAAACACTTAATCTAATAAGTCTGCCCCGTATGGTTTTTGTTAATGCTAATGAAGCAGATTTAATACATTCTTCAAGAGGGTTTTTAATATTAAATAAAAAACCCTGGGTAATAGATATTGAACATCCAACTTCATTTGCCAATTTAAATTATAAAAAATGGAAGAAAAAATGGATTAAAAAAATTGTTAAAATATATTTAGAATCAAAATATTGTAAAAAAATAATGTTTCATTGTGAAGCATCAAAAAAAGCTCTTCTAAATACCTTAGATTGCTCAAAATTTAAACATAAAATTGTTGTTCTTTATCCCGCAACATATATTCCAAAAATAAAAAAGAAAAAACACAAAAAAATCAGAATATTTTGTATGCTTAGTATGTTCTATGAAAAAGGCGGCCTACAAATTTTGCAAGCTTTCAATAAACTTGAAAAAAAATACAAAAATATAGAGTTATGGGTTAAAGGAGATGTTCCAGAAGAATTAAAGAAAAAATATAATTCAAAAAATATTAAATATTTTCCATATAAAACTAAAATAATACCAAGAAAACGACTTTTACAAAAATTTCATGCACAAAGTGATATTTTTCTTTATCCTAGTTTTGTTGATACTTTTGGTTATAGTATAATTGATGCAATGGCTTGTGGCTTACCTATAGTTGCTAATGATACGTTTGCTATTCCGGAATTGATTGGAAAAGAAAATAAAAAATTTCTTATTAAGGCCCCAGTCAGATTTTATGATAAAAAATTCAGAACAAAAGACGTCTCTTGGCAAGAAATAAATAAAAAATTAAATCAAAAAGGCATTTCTGAAAAATATATAAAAGAAATGTGTAAAAAAATTTCTCCATTAATAGAAAATAAAAAATTAAGAGAAAAATATGGTAAAAAATTAAAAAAAGAAATTATATCAGGAAGATTTTCAATCAAAAAAAGAAATAAAAAATTAAGAAAAATTTATGAGGGGGCTTTAAAAAAATGAAAATAGAAAAATTAGACAAAAATAATGAAGAATTATGGAATAAATTTGTAAAGGAAAATCAAGAATCAAAAATCCAATATACTTTAGAATGGAAAAAAGTTATTGAAAAAACTTATAAGAATTGCAAACCACATTATTATCTTATTTCAGAACAAAATAAAGTAAAAGCGATATGGCCCTTTTTTCTAATCAAAAGTAAATTTTTTGGTAATCGATTAATTTCTCAGCCTTTTTTAGACTTTGGAGGCCCTATTGGAGACATTAATGATGTAATTATTAAAAATATTATAGAAGAAAAGAAGAAAATAAAAATAAAGTATATTGAAATAAGACTTAATACTTTTTCAAATAATTATAATAAAAATGAAAAAATCCTTCTAAATAATGATTTTGAAAAAGAACTTAAAATACATCAATTTATTTTGGAATTAAAAAATGAAAAAGAATTGTGGAATAAATTTCATAAACATACAAGAAATGATATAAGAAAAGCAGAAAAATCAGATTTAGAATTAAAGGAAATTAAAGATAAAGAAGAACTAAAAAAATTCTATAAGCTCTATTTAAAATCTATGAAAAACTTTGGAAGTCCACAGCACCCAAGAAAGTTTTTTGAAAATCTTTGGGAATTTCTTTATCCAAATATGATTAAAGGAATAAATTGTTATTATAAAAATAAATTAATAGGTTCTATAATAGCATACTTATTCAAAGATTATATTTATATCATATATAATGTGTCGGATCCAAAATATAGAATATACAAACCAAATGATATCCTTTACTGGACATTAATAAAATGGGCTATTAAAAATAAATATAAGTATTTTGATTTTGGCCAAGTTCAAATTGATGCTGAAAAAGAAAGCCACGCTTATGGTCTTTTTAAATTTAAAAGTAAATGGTTGGGCAAACTTTATGAAAGACCTTATTTTTATTATCCTAAGATCAAAACGAAGGAAGAAAAGAAAGGAAGAAAAGATAAATATAAAAAATTTATAAAAATATGGAAAAAATTGCCTTTATTTATAATAAAAATTATAGGGCCAAAAATTTGCTCACAATTAGGTTTATAAAATGAAAAAAAGAACATTTGCATTAAGAATAGATTTAGAATCAGATAAAGGAATCAAAAAAGGGGTTCCAAAAATTCTTAAGCTCCTTAAAAAACATAAAATTAAAGCTTCTTTCTATGTTGTAATGGGTGGTGAAGCTAATTTCTTTGATTTTTTAAGATATAGAAAAGCAATTCCTGGAGAAAGAAAAATAAAAGCTTTCTCAACAATAGAAAAAATAAGAATT
>CAZBLY010000018.1:0-5933 GCA_964493265.1 Candidatus Woesearchaeota archaeon | reverse complement strand
AATTTCAAGCTTTGATTTTTCATAATAATATAACCCTTAAATTAAGTAGATTAATGGAAAAATTAGAGATAATAAAAGCTTTAATGACACATTTTCCAAATAAAATTAGAAAATCTTTTTTTGATTCGATAGACAAAACCTATTCATTCAGGGAGGGTACCTCTAAATTTCGATTCCTTAAAATGATTGAGCCATTTAATAAAGAAGAGATTAATAAAATAATGGAAGAAAGTTCTAAAAATAACCAAATTTACGAGGCACATGAAGTAAAATATTATTTAAGAGAGTTGATTAAAAAATATAAAAAAGAAATTAACCAATCAACAAAAGAAAAAATAATCCCAATTTTAAAAAATTAAAGATTAATTCAAAGATATAATATTCCAAAAAAAAATTTAACTAAATTATTCAATACCTTATGAAAAAATATAACTTAAACCAACAATTAATTTCCAATTTCCGCTTCGGACAATGTATCTTGTAGGAATTTTAATTTATTACTTTAGAAAACCTTAGATATTACTTTAGAAAAAAGCTTTATATAAATTTGCAAGAGCTATGCCATAAAAAACTACCCTAGCTAATTCTGCAGAATATGCGCCAAAATTAAAAGAAATATTATTATTTATTGTGTCTTTGTTTTGGGGCTTATTTTTATTATATCTTTTATTGAGTCTAATAATAGAAGAAGGTACAAAAGCTAAATCTAAAGCTTTTCCAATCTCTTTCCAATTAAGTCTTTTTTCTAGATTTAGTGTTCCAGTTCCGCCGCTCATTTTAACATTTATATTATGGTTTTAATATTTTTAAGGATTATTGTGATGAATTTAGAAAATATATTCAAGACCTTTCCAGATTAAAAAACTGCCAATGCCTAATCTGGCAGCTTCTAAAAAACCATATTGAACATAATCTTTAATTTTTTCTGCCCATGGATCTCGGCCCTGTTCATATAATAATTCATAAAAACCCAACTTATCGAGATTTCTTACATGTGTTAATTTACTAAGTGGGCAGAAATTTTTATATATAAATTCATTGGAATTTTTTGGTTTTCCCATTAAAATATCTAATTCTTCTACTATTTTTGACAGATTTGATGGTTCTTCAAAATCTGTGTCTTCTTCTGATGTTGGTGTTGGTGTTGGCGTTGATAATAATGGCATTTTATTCTTTAATGTAATTTTTAATATAATCAATAAGTTCTTTTTTTTCTTTTTTAACTCTTTCTTTATAGTCAGCTAGAGCATTATTATAAATTTCTTTAATAATATTTGTACTTTCTTCATCTCCTTCAGAATTATATTTTGTTATATTTTCATCCCCATAATCAACTGAGACAAAATAACTGTGTTTTGTAAAGGAAAATCCGATATTTTCTCTTTCTATTGTAATTCTTAGTTTTTTTGGAAACCCGCTAATTTGTAGAGAACCTAAACAAACCTCTTTATTATCAATAATACTGGATTCCCATTCTTCTACTTTATTCATCAATCCAATAACTTCGTCTTCTGTTATTTTATCTGATAATTCCATTTTATCTTTTATTTATTTTTTTAAAACCCATAATTTTTAATTCAAATTTGTTTCCTGTCCAACCACATTCTCCTTCTATGTTTCCTCTTTCATTAAAAATAATACCCATTTCTAATAAAGAACATCTGACATTTCCATCCTCTTGGTTTCCTGGTTTTTCAGAACATAATAATGCTCCTTTTTCATATTCATCATTATGATATTTTATCTTCTCTGGCATGACCCCTAATAATGGGCAGTTAAAAGGTTTATTTTGTTTTTGTTCTTTTATATAGTCCCGAAATTCTTCATAATCATATATTTTTTTCATCTTATTCTTCTCCCCCCAGAAACAGCTGAGGCTCTGATCACCTCTTATTTACTAATGTGTTGGGGTTTTTATAAATTTCTATACTTGTTTTTATTGTTCATCTTACCAAAAGGTTTATAAATAAGTAACCATTATTTATGTGTATGAAAATTAGTAAGAAAGATTTGTTGAGAATAAATCATGGCTTTGGTGGTAATCTTAGAAGTAGCTCTAGTATTGATTATGCTATTGATAAACAAATAAATAAAAAATTAGGGTCTTACAAGAAATTGGCATACTTATTTAGGGCAATACTTGTTGATCATCCTTTTAGTGATGGAAATAAGAGAACTGCTGCTTTTTTTGCTTTAGCTTTTGCAGAAGAAAATAAAAAACAAGTTGATAGGGATTTACTTTTACATCATATTATTTCCATAGCCAAGAAAAATATAATTAATATAAGACAAATAGAATGGAGATTAAAAAATGCTATCAGATAAAACTAAAAAAATATTAAAAAAATATAAAGATGTTTTCGAGTCTTTAAAACATTATGATAAAACCAGAGAACTGCCTTTTCAAAGAAAGAGAATAGATATAACCTTATCAGTTGAGACTATAGATAAGCTTAAAAGATTAAAAGAAAAAACCGGCAAGCCAATTTCTAGAATAATTGAGGAAAAAATATAATTCTTAGTTTTTAATGACCAGAAGATTTTTAAATGTGTATCAATTGATATACTTATGCCAATTCAAATTAATAAAAAGTTTAATTTTGCTGAGAAAACAAAAAAATTGTTTAGATCACCAACACTTGATACTGTCTTTATGGTAGAGCAAACTATTAAAAAATATGGTGGGGAATTCACAAAAAGAAAAGTATGGCAGAAATTACCAAGAAAAGTAATGTGGCAAACTTATCTTGTAATTTTAGATTATTTACAAGAGATAAATAAGATTGGAATTTCAAAAAAAGGAATTCTTGTTTATATCTGGAATCCTGCGCTTGCTAGAAAATATATTAAAAAAAGAGGATTAAGATATGAGAAAAAGTAAAAAGATATTAAAAGCATCAAAAGTAATTTTTGAAAATGAAAGATTAAAGAGAACTTATAATAGTTTGCCAAGTAAGGATTCCCTAAAGAAAAGAATCGACAAAACCATTAAAAATATAAAACAAAATGCTTTCTATGGAGAACCAATTTCAAAAAAATTAATTCCAGACGTATATAAAAGAAAGGGATTTACTAATTTATTCTGGGTTGCTTTAAGTAAAGAGTGGAGATTAATCTATTCTGTTACAGCTTTTAATAAAATTGAAATTCTCGCTATTATTTTAGAATGGTTTACAGATCATAAAAAATATGAAAGAAAATTCAAATATTAATTATTTCACTTCTTCTTTATCTTCTTGTTCTTTGCTTTCTTCTTCTTTTTCCTCGGTTTTTTCTTCTTTTTCTTCTTGCATTAAAGTATCTAAAGGGCTTTCTATCTTCTTTATTTGCTCATTTGAAACATGTGTATATATCTCTGTTGTAGAGAGATTTTCATGGCCTAGCAAGACTTGGATCTTTCTTATATCAACACCAGATTCAAGAAGATGTGTTGCATAACTATGTCTTAAAGTATGTGGGGTTACTTTTTTTTGTATATTGGCTCTTTTTAATGTTATTTTAACTATTCTTTGTATATTTCTATTAGTCATCTTGCCTTTTGTTCCTGGAAAAACATATTCATTTGATTTTTCTGCTGATTTTTCTAATGCTTTTTTAAGATCCTCTATCAAATAATTAGGGATTCTGAAAATTCTGTCTTTTTTTCCTTTAGCTTTCCTTATATATCCTATTTGTTCATCAAACTGTAAGTCTTCTGTCTTAAGATTTGTTAATTCACTTACCCTCATACCTGTTGCATATAGTAAAGATATCATTAACTTGCTTTTTTTAGTATTTGCTGCTTCTATAAGTCTAAGAACTTCATCTTTTGTAAGAACAGAAGGAATTTTCTTTTCTTTCTTTGGCCTGGATATGTTTGAGGTTGGATCTTTTCTAAGAATTTTGGAATAAGCATATCTTATTGATGCAAGAGCTAAAATAGTTGAGCTCGTAGCTTTATCACTTAAATGTTCTGCTAAAAAGTTCTTAACATCCTGCTCTTCTATCTGCTCTGGTTCTTTCTTGCAAAAATTCAGAAGTTTTTCATTAAAAAAACAATAATTTTTAATTGTATACTTGCTTCCTTTTGTTATCTTCAATTCAGTTGTTAGTTTCTGCAGGAATTCCTCTTTTTTCATTTTTTGATTCTTACCTCTTTTTCTTTTATTGTTTATTCTTGCTTTTATTTAAATTTTATTTGTCTTTAAAAATAAGTGAATTAAGAAAATTAAAATATTCTATACAAAATTCACGTGTTAAAAGAGCTTGCCAGTAAAAATCTACATTATGGCAACAAAAAGCTGTTTTTTCTTCAAATAAATCCTTAAAAGCTTCTCCTACTATAAAATCGTACCCTTTTGAAACATTATTAGATAAATAAATATCACCACTATTAACGTCTGCCCCTGCCCAAACACCATATACCCCTCGCTGATCTATACTGACTCTTGAAATCTTGAACTGGTGTTGTAATTTCATCTGTTCTTCTTTTGTTCTTTCTTCATATCCAGACAATATATTCTCAAACGGGGTGAGAGATTTACTTGCTTTATAATTTATCTCTTCTTTTATTCTTTTAGATTCGGTTGTAATTAATTCAAGATCTCCTAGAATATTTTCATAATTTTTTGGTAATGGGCATATGAAAATAGCTCCTTCAAGTCCAGAACCAGAATGATGGATAGGAACTAGGTCTTGTGTTAATTTAAACATTTTTTGTCTTATTAATTTAAGCTCTTCTTTTTCCATGAATTTGTTAAAACGAACCAAATATATAAATATTTGGGATGCGGACAACGTACCTTGTACGAACTATTGACCTATTTATCGACGAGAAAACCACTTATTTTGCAGGTTTTTAGCAACGCTTAAAAGTTTTAGCATTAAGGAGAATAAGGTCTTGCATACTTTTTAAGCACATCATAAGGGATATCTATTTTTGTTATAATGAAATCAACTGTAGCTATTAAATCCTTAGAATCATCTGGCTGTCTTTTTTCAAAAAACCCAATTATTTTGCCTTGTTTGAAATTAATATAATTTGATCCTCTTCTTATCTCTTTATAGTCACCTATATCAAATAATATTTCATCTCCAAGTTTGAATTTAATATCTTCTAAAGCCATGTTTTTAGCAGTAATACGAACTTTAAATGCTTAATTATATTAGAAAATATATTTTAGCGATGCTTAAAGGTTTTATTTCTTAGCTTTTTTGTTCATTTTTGCACCCCATCTTGAAAGAATTATAAGGGCAATAACACAAATAAATGTGATTATTATGGCCATATAGGTTTTGTAAAGATAAGATTGTTGTAAAGGGATATTAACTTTTGTGACAAAAGCAGTAACTGATTCTTGAATAGCATCTCTCCAGACTAATGCGATAAGGAAGGCAAATGCTGCCGTACTTGCTGTAACCAAATATTTTTTAAATTGGTTGTCAAAATGTTTAACAGCATTTATAACATGTACTTTTCTTGATCTTTTTGGTTGGTTTTTTGTCATTTTTTGCTCTTTTTTCATGCTTAAATATTGTAATCTAATGCTTAAAAATTTTAGTCTTTTGAAAAAATTTTTTAAATTTTTTGCAGTTGGTTGTGATTTTTAGAAAAGTTTAAAAGTGTAAAGGTTTTAATTTTTTTATGAGTTTTTTATGGTTTGGTCGAAATAAAAAAAATAATGAAATTTCTAAAATAAAAGAAGAAATTAAGACCTCTTTTGTTGATGTTAGGGATGATATGTCTAAAATTAGCAAGTGGATAAAACATTTAGACACTAAAGATCACGTTCAAGAGTCTGAAATTGGCTTTGTTAGGGGGGAAATTTCACAAATTAAAGAAGATATCGACGGGATTAAAAATTTTATTTCTTTCTTTGATGCACGTCTAGCAAGCCGTATTTTCAAGCAAAAACAAACAGCTGTCCATAAACAAACAGCTGTCCAAGCTGTCC
>CAZBLY010000017.1:0-7685 GCA_964493265.1 Candidatus Woesearchaeota archaeon | reverse complement strand
TTCTCTTCTTTTTTTTCCTTCTCTTCCTTTTTTTCCTTCTCTTCCTTTTCCTCAGTTTCTTTCTTCTTTGGCATTTTAATCTAAGATAAAAGTGATTTAAAAAACTTGTGAAATATAAAAAAACGCCGGGACTGGGATTCGAACCCAGATGTCCGAAAGGACCCAGCTTAGCAGGCTGGTGCCATACCATTAGGCGATCCCGGCATATAACAAAGAAGAATCTATAACTTTTAAAGTTTATTTTATTTTTATTTTTTATTTCTTTGTCTCTATTTCAGTTTTATCAATAATCTTATATTTTCTCTCAAATCTTCTCTGTTTAATTAAAGCTATAGTTCCTTCAACAATAAAACCCAAACCAGCTAAAAACCAAAACCAGTCAGATGAAAAATCATAAATTCCTGTTACTTTAATTAAAGCACCAATAATCATAATTAATCCCACAAAAACAAAAATTTCATAACGCCAAAAATTATTTATGCTAATTAATCTCACTAATTTTGCTTTCATAGTCAAAACAGAAATTTAACTCATTTATAAATTTTTCTTCTTTCCTTTTTTCTTTTTTGTTTTTTCAATTATTCTTTCAGCTCTTGTTATCATATCTTTCTTAAGGCCAATAAAACAACCACCAAATTTACCAGCACAATAAGTTGCTTCTCCTGGCTTGATTATTTTGGCAATTTCAGGACTTTCTATATCTATATGGGTTACTCTTGCTCCTGCTTTTCCTTTTTCATGTATGTAGACTTTTACTTTCTTCAGAACATGTTTTCCTTTGCATGGACCTGACATAAAAATATAAAAGAAAAAGAATATTTAAATTTAATTAAACATCATAACATTTAAAAGAATTCTAGTAGTATAATAATTAAAGCGAGGTGGAGCAGTCTGGAGTGCTCGCAGGGCCCATAACCCTGAGGTCGCGTGGTTCAAATCCCGCCCTCGCTATAAAATATTAAAATGTTCTATATAGGAATTGATGAGGCTGGAAGAGGACCTGTTTTAGGGCCCATGGTTCTGACAGGAGTTCTTGCTGATGAAAAGGAAATAGCAAAGTTTAAAGAACATAATGTTAAAGATTCCAAAATGGTGACCCCAAAAAGACGTGAGATTTTAGCTAAAGAAATTAAAAAAATAGCTCTTGGTTATCATATTATTAAAGTATATCCTGAAGAAATTGATGGAAATATAGAAAAAAAAATTAATTTGAACTGGATTGAAGCTCTGAAAGCGGCTGAAATTATCAATATATTAATTAAAAAAGTTCCTAAGGTCAGAGTTATTGTTGATTGCCCCTCCCCTAATAGACAAGCATGGCATAATTATCTTATTAAGCATATTAATAATGTAAAAAAAATATCTTTGAGTTGTGAGCATAAAGCCGATGTTAATCATCTAATTGTAAGTGCTGCCAGTATTCTTGCAAAAACAACAAGAGATAATGAAATAGAGAAGATAAAAAAACAATATAATATAAAATGCGGTTCTGGTTATCCTTCTGATCCTGTATGCAAGGAATTTTTAAAAACATCCCGGGCAAGGGAATTATCCAAAACAGGATTAATAAGAAAAAGCTGGGCAACTTGGAATCGCGAAGTCAATAAAAGAAAACAAAAAAATCTTGGGGATTTTTGATTAGAATTCATGCAGTTTTTTTTGTTCTTTGTTGAAAAGATCTTCTTTATTAATTCCAAAAACTTCAAAAATATTTTCTACTGCTGGCAAAATTTGATGTTCTAGATAATAATTAATATTATATTGCCCTTTTTCATCAGGAAGTTTTACTTTTTCCCTAACAAGTTTTTTTGCTCCTTGTGTTTCAGCTATATAATATTCTATCAACATGCCAACATCAACAGGTGTTCCTCTTTTTTTCATTTTTTCAGCTGCTATAACATGGGGTGTTCTTGATTTGTATTCAGAAATAGGTTTTTTTAATTGGGTCTTTATTATTATTTCTTTTCTTGAAATTTTTCTCTTTTTTAGGTCATCTATTGTTTTTTGTAAAATTTGCAGGGCTTTTTTTTCATCACCATCTATAAGAATCCTCTTTAAAATATTATTTTGAAGATTTCTGACTAGTTTACACCAATCTCTTCTTACTGTCTCGAATCCACGAATTTTCAACTTGCCTTTTTCATCTATAAGAGCATATTTTTTCTTTGCCCCTTGTTTAACAGTTCTTTTTGCCACGAACAAACCCCTTTTATAAAAATCTTCTAATTCAAGTTCCATGATTCCTGGAAGTTCTGAATTTAATTTTTTAAGAAAATCAAGAATTTGTTTTTTTGTCCTTTTTCCAAGTAAAAAAGCAATAGAATCTGTATCAGAATAAATTATTTTATATTTTTGTTTTTCAACTTTATCAATGGTTTCTAAAATATTTTTTTTGGCTAGAGCTGCTGTAGAAGCTGCTGCTTCTCTACAATAATATCTGGCTCCAAAAAAACCTTGATAGCCATAGCTCGCATTTGCCAGAAGTTTATAGGCATTACTTCTTGCTTTTGCAATTGGGTTTGGATTTTGTTTGTATTCTTTTTTATATTTTTTTCTCTTTTCTATTATATCATAAAGCATCAAAGGAAAAAATCCTTGTTTTTTTGAAAAATAAACTTTTTCTTTATCCAAATTAACTGTTAATGCATTACTAGATTTTTTTTCTAAGAAAGTTGATAAAGATAAATTATAAGTAAAAATAACAGAAGCATACATGCTAGTAAAATCAAACATAACTATATCTTTATATAATCCTGGTTTTGGTTGAAAAACAAAAGCTCCAGAATATTTACCCATTTGTCTTCTGTTTTTAATCTTATCATTTAATGGTCTTTTCTCAGCTATTTCATTATATTTGCTAAGACCATGAATAATATAATACTCAACCAACTGAGACATTGAACTTCTTGTTATCTCAAAAAGAGGTTCCTGTATGATTCTACTAAATTCCACCATATCTGGCCACAATTTTTCTGCTAATTTATGTGCTAAAACAGAATCTTGAAGATTATATTCAAAAAAAGCTTCCCATTCATGTTCTTTTAATTTAGAGGAATGTTTAAATTCAAATTTATTTTTTCCTTCTCCTAATAGTTCATAAGCTACATCATTTAATCCCAAGGTTTCTGATTGTAAATATTGAGAATAGACTGTTTCTATAAATCTAAATAAATCAATATGCACTATTCCTGTAATTTTTGCTTTTGGAATCCTTCCTCTAAAAAAAGATGGCTGACTTTTATCTAAACCTAAAGCTAATTTAATTTTATTTTTTTCAGCCCTGGCTTTTAAATAAGGCACATCAAAACCATCACTAAAATAACCAACAAGAACATCAGGAGACAATTTAGCCACATATTTCATAAATGCTTCTAACATATCTGCTTCTGTTTTAAAATATTCAACATAATTAAATTTTTTTGAATGTTTTTTACATGTTAAAACTTTTTTAAAATTATCCGAGACAAGAGATATCATTAAAACTTCTCCTCTGCCTAATTCTAATTCATCTGTCTCTATATCAAATGCTAAAATTTTTGGCTTAAATTTTTCATTTTTTTTATCATCATTCTTTTCAATTTTCTCCACTTTGATGCAAAGATCAATATCCAAGACTGAATCAATTCCGCCAAATTCATAAGAATTGTTTAAAATCTCTCCAGAAATTTTGTGCCAGGATAAAGGAATCAGTTTTTTTTCAGTTATATATTTAGTTATAATATTAAGGTCATATTCTCTCCTTGCTTTTATTTCTTTAAAACCCAATTTATCTGCTACAGAATGCGCATCTTTATAATTAGTTATAAAAATTTTAATTGCTTTTACTGATTTTCCTAGAAAATTTTTATTATAAATTTCTGTTTTAATCACCTTGGTTGTTCTTGAAGGTAGTTTAATCTCAATTTTCTCTATTTTTTTCTGGATATTTTTTATTTTTTTATCAGAAACTCCTTTTTCGAAAATAGCCCATAAAAAAGGATCAAAATTATCTATAATACATACCCTTTTACCCTTATCATCTCTTCCTATAATCCTAATATAATTCTTTCCTTGCCAATCAAAAAAACCATAATCCAAAGGAATAAAATTAATCTGCATCATATAATTATCAAAAGACAGATGTTTTTAAAATTTCTTTCTTTAAAAATCGAAACCTTTATATATTACTATTACTTTTAAATAGTAACATAAAGGGTGTAAAATGATTTCAAATAAATATCAAAAAAATTCGCAAGAAGAATTATTTCCAGAAATGATTGGTCCTAATTATATTGGTTTTTTAGATGAAATTCAAAATCATTTTCCTGTTATTCGTAATAAACGTGGATATGATACAGAAGCTAAAGATAAAGCTATAAAAAAATATTTTCCAGGATTATATAGAAAAAATGACGTATTTAACTGGTCTCCAAAAAAGAAAGGTGCGCTTTTTCTTAAATTAGTTAAAAGTGCTAAACTTCAAATTGAAAAAACTAATAAGAAAAAAGAGCTTTTAGAGCAAATTATTTAAGTTTTAATTCTTTGTTATTTTTATGGGTTTACAAATTGGCGCTTTAGTTCCAAAAAAAGAAATAACAATAGAAAGTTTAAGAGGAAAAATAATAGCTGTTGATGCCTTTAACATTCTTTATCAATTTCTTGCAAACATTAGGCAGATGGATGGAACACCCTTGATGGATAAAAAGAAAAGAATCACTTCTCATCTTAGTGGTTTGTTTTATAGAACAACCAAACTTATGACAAAAGGACTTAAATTAGTTTATGTTTATGATGGTGAGGCTCCTGAATTAAAAGCCAAAACAAGAATGTCTAGAGAAGAAAGGAAGAAAACTGCAAGAGAAAAATATGAAGAGGCCAAAGAAAAAGATATTAAAGAAGAAATGTATAAATGGTCTAGACAAACTTTGCGACTTAGTGATGAAATGATTGAGGAAAGTAAAGAACTTCTTAAAGCATTGGGAATTCCCATTATTCAAGCTCCAAGCGAGGGAGAAGCCCAATGTGCTTATATGGTTAAACATAAAGATGCTTATATAGTTGCAAGCCAAGATTATGATACTTTAGCATTTGGAGCCACAAGACTTGTTCAAAATTTAAGTCTTGCAACAAGAAGAAAAACAATAAGTGGTTTTATTTCTATAAGTCCGATGATGATTGAATTAGATAATGTTCTAAACACTCTTCAGATTAATCGCGACCAGCTTATCTGCTTAGGAATTCTTGTTGGAACTGATTTTAATCCAAAAGGAATCAAAGGAATTGGTCCAAAACGGGCTTTACAATTAGTTCAAATATATAAACAGCCTGTTTTATTATTTCAAGCTATAGAAAAAATGATTAAAGAAAACAAAATTCCAAAAATAGATTTTAATTGGAAAGATATTTTTGAGATATTTAAGAAACCAAATATAAAAAAAGACTACAAAATCAAGTTTGGCAAAGTCAATGAAGAAAAAGTCAAACAAATTTTATGTAAAGAACATGATTTTTCAGAAAGCAGAGTTGAAAATGCTTTAAAGAGAATCGCCGAATATGAAAAAGCCGCCAAACAAAAAGATCTAAAGAGTTGGTTTTAAAAAAAGATTATGTTTAATATAAAGCTTAATAAGCAGATTTCATAAAACTTGCTCCTAATGATATAAGACCAAAGAAAGCAAGAATTCCAAAATAAATTCTTAAATCTTTGGGTAAATTTTCAATAAAAAAAGGCATAAATTCAAAAGAAATTGCTAATCCTATAAGACTGATTATAATTACCAAAATTCCTAAAATAAATAAAAACATTTTTTCCCTCGTTCCATAACCAAACATTTTCTACCTCTTTTCTTGTTTTATTTAAAGTTTTTATTATTTATAAATTTGTTGTTATTAAATCCTAAATCTATATCGTTTAGCAAGAACTTCTATTTTTTTCATAGTTCTTAAATTTCTAGCTCTTTTTTCTCCTATGCGCGTTCCCCTTTTTGGAATCTTGTTTCCTGCTTGCTTAAATATTTTAGCATTATCTCTCATCAAAAAGCTATAAGTTGATTTTAATTTTGCTATATTTACTCTACCAGAACCCGTATTGGTTCTTGGAGTTCTTTCTCTTCTTCCAAAAGGCCATTTCCTTTTTGTTCCTGCCCTTTCTCGTGGATAATACCCTCTTTGTGCTCCATAATCTCTATGCCTTAATCTAATTAAAGCCATTAAAATCATTATTATAGTAATTAAAATTAAAACAATAGAAATTGCATCAAGAACAATACAAATTTGTTGGGGTATAGGGCCATAAGGATAACAAACATTATTTTTTAGCCATAAAATCCAGACTAAAGAAATAGCCAATAAAATAAATAAGAAAACCATACTCCTTCCTTTAAGTTGATACCATAATAAACTAAGAATTAAAATAATAAATAAGGCAAGAACCCACCAAGCAATTTTAGGAATTATATTGCCAAAATAATAAATTGTTCCAAGAGATCCCATTAAGCCAAGAACAAAAGACATTACAAATGCAATTGTTGGGCTTCTTCCAAAAAAATTCTGTAATGCAAACCAACAAACTGTAAAAATTAATAAAAATAATAAGGCCGCATTAACCCATTCATTTTGAGCTAATTCAGAAGGGCTTAAATTACCAAAATCAAAATCTCCAAAAGTATTAGAACTATAACCATTATAAGCATAAATAGAACTACTAATAAGAATAAATGCAAATAAAAAAATAATAAATAATATGCCTCTTTTCATCATTTTCATAAAAATTTAAGGATTTTATAATTTAAAAAACTTAAGGTTAACCAAAATTATATCTAAGGTTTCAGTTCAAGAATAAGTTTGCCCTTTTCAACAAAATAATTTTTTATTGGCAATGAAAGAGGAATTAATTTGAAATAGGCTTTATTCTTTGTAAAAGCTTTTATTTCAATACTATTTTCAAGTTTAGTGATAATAATATCTTTTTCACTTTTTATGCCGGGCAAGATAATTTCATAAACAATTTTATCTGTCAGACGTCTTACTTTTGTCTGAGGCTCTTCTCTAGGAAGTTTTTTTAGTTTTTCTTTCTGAGCTTTTGTTAACTTCTTTTTTGGAAGTTTGATTGATTTTTCCTCTTTATTTTTCTTAGTTTTTTTAACAGCTGTTGGAAATTTTATTTTTTGTCCAGGACTAAAATGACCAACTTTAATAATAGGCTGGCCCTCAGAAGAAGTTTCTACTTTAATGCTGATTCCTTGCACATTTGTTGGTAATTTTCTTATATCTAAATTATTTATTCTGCCTTTATTCTCTTGTTTCTTTATTTGCGTTCCTCCAATCACTTTATCCATTTGCCTGAATTGTTTATCAAGATCCCGAATTATTTTTTTAAAAGGAAGTCTGACAAAAAAAGGCATTTGAAAAGCTTCTTCAAAACTTTTTTCCATCTGTTCTAAATTTCTGTCATGCTGTTCTTCAATTTTTTTTATTTCTTTTAATTGAGCACCACAAAAAGGGCAGAAACTATATGTAGAATCAACCTTCCTACCACAACGACATCTAATTTTTTTCTTAAACATATTCTTATTCTGATGATTTGACTTTTAAATATGTTGTTTAATGTTCCCTATGGGACAATATCTGTTACCACTCACACAGGACAACATACCGAAAGGTTTATAAAGCCCAAAATACTATAGATATTATAATAAATTAAATAA
>CAZBLY010000016.1:5880-11918 GCA_964493265.1 Candidatus Woesearchaeota archaeon | reverse complement strand
TAAATCCAATCAGTCAAACAGAATTAGTTAATTTAACAACAAATAAAATAACAGATGACAACACAGAAATTGTTTTGACAATAACACAAGAGCCAACAACCCTTACAGCAATCTATGAATCATCAATCTACACAAACACTTATTTTAATATTAGGGCAAATTATTCAACAACAACAGGAACTCCAATTAGTGGAGCAACTTGCAATTTATCAATAACTCCAGGATTAGATGGTGGGGTATCTTCTTTTTATGTTATGGGCTATAATTCAGGAACAGGACTTTATGAAACCCTCGGACTTGCAACATCAATTGCAGACACATATACAATAGTTATAAAATGTGGAAAACAATATTATCAATTTCAATCAGGAGCAGGATCCTTCACTGTAAATGAACAGTCTGGTGGAGGTGGTGGAGGTGGTAGTAGTCCAGGACAAGAACCTGTTTGTGGAAATAAGATATGTGAAGAAGGAGAAACTTGTATTAATTGCCCTGAAGATTGTATATGCATTTGTGGAAATGGAATCTGCGAGCCAGGAGAAACTTATAAAACATGTAATGAAGATTGTTGTGCTCCAGAGGGAATTCAAGTTAGTCCTCCATATAATTGCTGTCCTGGTTTAATTGCTGTTTCAGACTGCTTATTTGGACCTTGCCCTATTTCAATTAGATATTGCATAAGATGTGGAGATGGTTTATGTAAAGAACATGAAAACATTAAAAATTGTCCCCAAGATTGCGGCGTTTGTAATTTTAATATTCCAATTAAAATAAGATTTGTTAAAGGAACTGGTGGGTGGGGGTTATTCCAGAACAACTAACAATAAGATAAAAAGAGGTAAGAGAAATGAAAAAACTAAAATTTAAACCAAAAGTAATAGGTGTTGCTGGAACAGTTTCATGTGGCAAAGATACTGTTGCAGATTATTTTGTTGAAAAATATGGCTTTAAGAAAATTGTTTTGGGTGATTTTCTGAGACAAGAGGCAATAAGAAGAGGTCATAAAGTTAACAGAGATTATTTGAGAAAATTGCAATATATTCTAAAGAAAGAATATGGAAGAGATTATCTTATGAAAAAAGTTGTAGAAATTATTAATAAAAAAGATCATATTAGAATGTTAAATATTGTTATTGTTGGTCTGCGAGCTCCAGAAGAAACAAGACTTGCAAAAGAAAAGCTCAAGGCAAAGATAATTTTTGTTGATGCTGATCCTTTTATTAGATATAAAAGAGCCAAATCTCGTCGAAGAAAAGGTTTTGCAAAGACTTATGAACAATTTCTCCATGAAGAAGCTCTGGAAAATGCTGCTTTTGATTTTCATAAAACAATTAAGATGGCTAATTTTAAAATTGATAATAGCGGCACAATTAAAAAAACCTATCAAGATACAGAAAAAATAGCAAAAAAGCTGAAATTGAAGAAGATTTCTAAAAAGCCCCAATAAACGAAACATTTAAATAGTATTATGAATATATATTCTTAACATAAACAATATAGCTAAATGAATATAAATTCATTTGTTTCAAGATGATAAAAGCTATATTGAATATAAATTCAATAAATAAATTTAATGGAGGTTTAAAATGCCTAAAGGAGATAGAACAGGTCCAGATGGAATGGGATCAATGACTGGAAGAGGATTAGGATATTGTTCAGGATATGATAGTCCTGGATTTACAAAAGGAACACCTATGGGTGGAGGTCGTGGTTTTGGAAGAGGATTTAGAAACGGTTTTGGAAGAGGATTTGGTAGAGGTTTTGGTTTTAGAAGAGTAATTCAACAAACACAACAAATTCCAACCCAACAACCAACACAACCAATTCAAGAAAAACAATTACTTGAACAAGATAGAAAAGATATTGAACAAGAAATAAAAGTCCTAGAATTTGAACTTGAAAAGATTAAGGAAAGATTAAAAAGTCCTGAAAATAAAATCTAAATATAGAAAAAGAGAAAGATGGACAAAGAGAGATTTAAACAAGCTTTAGCTAAGGCTTCAAGAGCTATGTATAGAAGTTTGCCAATTATTTTGGGAATTATAATACTTGTAAGTTTAGCAAATGTTTTGGTTCCAAAGTCACTTTATACTTTGCTTTTTAAAGGGAATTTTATTTTAGATCCCTTTATTGGAAGTTTTTTAGGAAGCATTTTAGCAGGAAACCCAATAACTAGTTATATTATTGGTGGAGAGCTCCTTAAACAAGGAATCAGTTTGATAGCAGTTACAGCCTTCATAGTATCTTGGGTTACAGTTGGGATGATTCAATTACCAGCAGAGATGATGTTATTGGGAAGGAGATTTGCAATAACAAGAAATGTCACCGCTTTTTTTCTAGCAATAATAGTTGCTATATTAACTATCTTAATTTTAACTTTATTTTAAAATAAAAATGAAAACAAAGAACAAGGAACAAAAAAAGAAAACCATAGAAAAGATAAAACCAAAAATAGAAATGAGTCATAACCAATGGTATTTTCTTGCAGGGGCTATTATTTTAAGTGTTATTGTTTTTTTAATCAGACCAGAAGCTTTTTCCCAAAGTTTTAAATTTTTCTTATCTATTTTATTAAAAATTATTCCAATTATAATCCTGGTTTTTGTTTTGTTGATTATAGTGGATCTTTTTGTGACATCTAGAATTTTAATGAAATATATGTCAAAAGAATCAAAATCAAAAGTCAAATGGCTAGGCTGGCCAGTTGCAATAATAGCAGGAATTATTTCAACAGGGCCTATCTATATGTGGTATCCCTTGTTAAGTGATTTACAAAGAAAGGGGGTAAGAGATGGTTTTATTGCAGCATTTCTTTATAATAGGGCTATAAAACCTGCTTTGATTCCTTTAATTATCTTTTATTTTGGTCTAGCTTTCACTCTAATATTGACGGGAGTTATGATTATAGTATCAATTTTTCAAGGTTTAATTGTAGAGAAAATTTTAAAAATTAAATTTAGGAGGTAAAAAAATGAAAATTGCTATTGCTTCAACAAACAAGACAGAAGAATCCCAAGTAAGTTCGGTGGGTGGAAGAGCACCTTTTTATTTAATTTTTGAAAATAAAAAGTTAGTAAAAGCTTTATCAAATCCTTTTCGTGTAGGAGGCGGAGGAGCAGGATTTGGTGTTGCAAAGATGTTAACTAATGAGAAAGTTGATCTCGTTGTAAGTGGAAATTTTGGGCCAAATATGGCAAATGCATTAGAATCTAGTGGAATCAAAACCAAAGTTGTGCAAGGAAAAACTGTTAAAGAAGCACTTAAAGAAGTTGAATAAAAGAATTTAGAAAATGCCTAGAAGAAGATGTAGAAGAAGAATCAGTTATATGCCTAAAGTATATAGGTTTGCCCCTATTGGTGGTCCAGTAATCCCTGAAGAGGTTATTCTTACTTTAGGTGAATTTGAAGCTATAAGATTAAAAGATTTACAAGGAATGGAACAAGAAAAAGCAGCTAAGGAAATGAATATTAGTCAGCCAACTTTTCATAGGTTAATTTTAGGAGCAAGGAAAAAAGTAGCTGATGCTTTAGTTAATAATAAAACAATAAAAATAAAAGGAGGTGAATATGAAATGGTTCAACCAATAGTATCAATGCAAGGAGCAGGTGCTGGACAAGGTAGTGGAGCAGGTCAAGGCAGAGGCCAAGGTTTTGGTAGTGGCCAAGGAATGGGAAGAGGCCAAGGAACTGGAGGTAGAGGCAGAATGGGCGGCTTTGCAGCAGGTCCAGGAGGAATCTGTAAATGCCCAAAATGTGGATATGAAGAACCACAAACAATAGGCCAACCTTGCACAACAAAAAAGTGCCCAAAATGTGGAACTTTAATGATTAGAGGATGAAAATATAATTTGTTTTTTCATCTCATCTGATTATTTATTTTTACATTATTGTAGTTGTAACTTCCCTTAATCGTGATGTTAGTTGCAATCGCTCAGGGCAAAATTATAGATTTGGGTTTTATCCTTTGCAACTCTGGATAAAAGATAAACTCTTAAAATGTTAATTTTAATGATAATATATACTAATACTGAAAATTTATTTAGTTTAAAGTAGAATTTAATATAAAATGTCGAATAAAGGAGAATTTGAAGAAATAAAAAAACAAATATTAAATTGCAGAAAATGTGATTTATGGAAGACAAGAAAAAATCCCGTTATCGGTGAAGGCTCAACTAATGCAAAAATAATATTTATAGGGGAGGCTCCAGGATTTAATGAGGATCAAAAAGGAAAGCCTTTTGTAGGTAGGGCGGGGAAGATTTTTGATGAACTTCTTGATTCAATTAATTTAAAGAGAAAAGAGATTTATATTACTAATATTATAAAATGCAGGCCTCCAGAAAATAGAAATCCAAAACAAGATGAGATAAAGGCTTGTTCTCATTATCTTGACAAGCAGTTTGAAATTATTAAACCGAAAATAATCTGTTGTTTGGGTAATTTTTCAACTTCATATGTTATGACAAAATTTAATCTAAAAGATAAGATTCAAGGAATAAGTAAAATACATGGCCAAATTTTTTCTTTTAATTCTCTTTTTGGCCAAATAAAAATTATTCCTTTATATCATCCAGCTGTTGCAACTTACAATATGAATATGCTTGATACTTTAAAAAAAGATTTTGAAATATTAAAGAAAGTAGAAATATAGAAGTATAAACTCTTAAAATGTTAATTTTAATGATAATATATACTAATACTGAAAAATAACAAAGATAAAAACTAAAATAAATAGAAAATAAAAATATTTAAAAATTTCCAAATAAAGATTGATTTGAATTTCTTACTTGTTCTATAATTTCTTCTTTAGTTTCTCCAGGACAGTCATACATTTTTGATATTAAACCACTTTGCATTACTGCAACAACTAATTTAGGTTTTATATGCTGCCCCCTGTTTAATTTTATAACAGCATTATAAACACCATGAGATATTTTTTTAATTTTTGATAATTTTTCTCCTTGTGGATATAATATGTCAAAACTTTCAAAATATTGTTCCATTTTCTAATTATAATTTTCATCTCTAGCTTTAAAACTTTTCTATAATGCACAATATTTTTAAACAATTTAGATGTTGTCATAAGATGTATACAAGAAAAACAACCGCTATTTTTTTAAGAGATAAAAATGGCAGGGTATTATTACAACATAGAGATAAATATGCCCAAAGAAGTCCTAATTGTTGGGGTTTCTTTGGTGGAGCAATTGAAAATGGAGAAACACCAGAACAAGCAATAAGAAGAGAGGTAAAGGAAGAGCTTGGAATTGAATTAAATGATCTTTCTTTTTTTAAAAAATTTGAATATAAAAGAAAAATAGAATTGTGTGAAGTTTTTGTTTTTATTGCACCTTTAACTTATCCTCTTAAACAATTAAAAAAACAACAAAATGAAGGAGATGGCCTTGGGCTATTTTCTTTTGAGGAAATTAAAAAATTAAATCTTAAAGAAGCTAAAATAAATACTTTAAAAGAATTATTTAAGCAATAATAAAGAGAATACGCAATATTTTTAAACATAGCTTTCAGAATTAAGATATGGTTTTCAAATTAGATATAGGAGATCCAAAAAGCAAAAAAACATTTCATATAGAAACTTCTAGTGAGGTTTTTATTGGAAAAAAAATTGGTGAAACAATTAAAGGGGATTCTATAAAAGAATTTTCTCTTGGGGATTATGAATTTTTAATTACTGGAGCAAGTGATAATGCTGGTTTTCCTGCCTTAAGTTTTGTTGAAGGTCCTGGAAGAAAAAAAGTTCTTCTTACAAGGGGTAAGGGTCTCAAGAAAGTAAGAAAAAAGAAAAAATTAAAAAAACCAATTAAAGGATTAAGAAAAAGAAAAACTATTCATGGCAATACAATAAATGAGGATATCACCCAGATAAATCTTAAAGTTATTAAACAAGGAAGTAAACCTCTTGAAGAAATTTTTGGCAAAAAAGAAGAAAAATCAGAAACTAAACCTGAAACTAAACCAGAAACCAAGTCAGAAATAAAACCCGAACCTAAAAAAGAAGAACCAGAAAAAAAAGAAGA
>CAZBLY010000016.1:0-5780 GCA_964493265.1 Candidatus Woesearchaeota archaeon | reverse complement strand
CCAGAAAAAAAAGAAGAGCCAGAAAAAAAAGAAGAGAAAAAAGAAAAGCCAGTTGAGAAACCAAAAGAAGAGAAGAAAGAAGAAAAAGTTGAGGAAAAAACCGAAGAAAAAAAGTAAAAATTTAAAAGCAAGTCTTCTTTTTATTGTTTTATGATTGAGAATAAAAATAAACAGAATAAACAACCTATCTTGAATATGGGTTTGGTTGGACATATTGATCATGGCAAAACCACATTACTTTATCAGCTGACTGGAGTCTGGTCTGATAAACATTCTGAGGAATTAAAAAGAGGAATTACAATAAAATTAGGATATGCTGATGCTATAATTCGTAAATGTGAAAAATGTAATAAATTTACTATTAAGCCTATTTGTGAATGCGGCGGTAAGGTAAAAGAAATAAGACACGTTAGCTTTGTTGATGCTCCTGGTCATGAAATGTTGATGGCAACCATGTTAGGTGGAGCCGCTATTATTGACGCTGCTTTGTTAGTTATAGCAGCTAATGAAATTTTTCCACAACCCCAAACAAAAGAACATCTTTTGGCTTTAGAAGCTAAAGGAATTAACCAAATTATTATTGCCCAGAACAAATTAGATTTAGTTAGTAAGGAAAAAGCTAATAAACAGTATAATGATATTAAGAAATTTATCAAAGGGACTATTGCTGAAAATGCTATTATTATTCCCGTATGCGCTCAACAAGGAATCAACATAAATGCATTACTTGAAGCTATTACAAAACTAAAAACGCCAGAACATGATATAAAAAATAAGCCATTATTTCTTGTTGCAAGAAGTTTTGATATTAATAAACCAGGAACAAAACCTTCTAATTTTTCTGGAGGAATTTTGGGAGGGTCGTTAAAAAAAGGAAAATTAAAAATTGGTGATGTTATTGAAATAAAACCTGGATTAGCTAAAAAGAAACATGATAAAACAGAATATTATACAATTAAAACAAAAATAATTGATTTAAGAGCTGGAGCTAATAAACTTAATGAAGCCTTGCCTGGAGGAAGTCTTGCAATACAAACTGCTTTAGATCCATTAATAACAAAAGCAGATGGTCTTTCTGGTTGTGTTGTTGCACTTGAAAATACTCTTCCAGAAATTGAAAGTAAAATCAAATTAAAAACAAACTTATTCAAAGAAATTGTTGGAACCAAGGCAAAAGAATCAATTAAAATTGAACCCCTAAAATCAAATGAAAATTTATTGTTAAGTGTAAATACGGCAACAACGGTTGGTCTTATCACTAGTGCAAGAAAAAAAGAGGTTGAAGTTTCCTTGAAAATTCCAATAGTTCCTTTCAAAGGCGACAGAATCGGAATAGCTAGAAATTATAATGGGCATTGGAGGCTTATTGGTTGGGGCGAGATTCTTTAAAAATGCGGAAAAAATTAATACTGCATAAACCTTGTTTTATAAATGTGGTCTTTTCTTGCGGAGAAGTATATAAATTAGAAACATATGGTGATGTTTTTGGTAAAAAATTGCCTCTTAATAGGGGATGGAATGCTTTATATGCCTATCCAAGACAGACTACAAAAAAAACAATAATTTCTGTTTCTAATTATGAAGGTAAATATCAAAATAGGATAGAATCAATGTGTAAAAATATGGGTTTAAAAAGAATTGGAGATTATCATTCTCATACATTCTATGGTAAAGAACTTGGAAAATGTACTTTAAGTGGAGATGATATTCTAGATTTAGAAGATGGTGATTTTGATTTTTCAATTTTAACTTCAGTAAATCCTTCAAAAAGTAGAAGGTCTGTTTGGAATTGGGATGAAAATAAAATAAAAGGAAGAATTAAAATTTCTATTGATCAATATTTAAAATTAAATTTAAAAGCTTTTTATTTTGATTATAAAGAAAAAAAGCCAAAAATTTTAGAAATTGAATTATCTGAAGATCTTGCAAATTATCTAAACAAGATTAATAAAAGAACTAGGAGATTTTATTCTTTTTTGCGAGCCAAAGCATCACAAAGGAGAAAATAAAAATTACAATAAGTATCCACTGACTTATTGCTAAACTAAAGAAATAATTTTCATAAACTTTGATAAAATCTATACTAAAACGGAAAATACTATAAAATAATAGAAAGAACAAAAATAATGCTCCTGGTTTCTCAATAAGTTGTTTTAATTTTGTTCTCTTTTCTTTCCTTGATTCCCTCAGTTTTTTAAATCCTATAAGAATAAAAAATATTGCAAGATTAGCTAGAAGAAGATATAATTGTGTTGGGTGTCTTGGTACGCTCGTATTTGATAAAGGAAAAATAAAATTTATTCCCAAGTTACTAAAAAATTGTGTTGGTTTTCCATAACAACAACCATTCAAAAAACAGCCTATTCTTCCTATTGCCATTCCTAAAGCAAGATAGGGGGCAAAAAGATCAAGAACTTTTGTAAAATTTAGGTCTTTTTGTTTTCTAATATAAAGCCAGCCAAAAAATAATGCAAAAAAAAGACCACCATAACTGGCCATTCCTCCATAAGAAATTGCAAAAACTTCAAAAGGATTAAGAATAAAATAATTTAAATGTTCAAATACATAAAAAAGTCTTGAACCAAAAACAATACTAAGAATAACTATTAATGCAATGTTATAAATATGTAATGAACTGATTTCCTGTTTTTTTGCTTCTCTAAGAATTAAAAATAGAGCTGTAAGAAAAGCTATAACAAACATAACGCCCCAGGAATAAATAGTGAAATTTCCTATATGAAATAAAACTCTTAAAGTATTATACTGGATCATAAAAAAATTTAGAAAAGAGAACTTAAATATCTCTTCTACCACTTTAAAATAGTTACTAACGAAAATTTTATATAATACTTAATTCTTAATATTTTATGGCTAAGGAAATAATGGAAAAGATTAATCAGAAAATTCTAGATTGTAATTCTGGTAAGATAAATGGAAAGAAAGTTGTTGAATTTATAATAGAAAAAGGAATAGAAGAAGAAAATATAGATAATGTTCTTAAAAATTCCCTAAATTCTGTAGAAGAAATACATAAATTAAATATTGATATAAATACAAAAATAAAATTATATAGAGCAGCAGGAAATCATTTGAAGAATAAAGCAGAATCTTTAGATGAATCAAATGAAAAATTAAGCAGGAAATCTTTAGAAAAGAAATTAACAAATAAAAAATTAAAATTTGTTGATATAAGAAAAGCTGGCTTTAGCTTGCATGAAATGATTAAAAATCGTTCAGGATATTTTGGAGTATTTGAATTGGGCATAGAAATCGATGATATAAGAAAAAAATATGGAGAGGAGATAGTTAATCAAATTGTTTTAGAAAGTGCATATTTTCTTAAGAGAAATTTAAAGGAAAGAGATGTAATTTGTTTTTATGATGTTCTTAAGCCACAATATCATGTTATCCTAAATGTAGAAAAAGCAAACCAAGTTAAAAAACCCGCACAAAGAATTAAAAAAGATATTAATAATTATTTTTTTAAAGCAATATTAAAAACAGAATTTTTGGATTTGAAAGAAAAACTTGAAAAGAAAATACAAAATATAGATAATCTAAAAGAGGAAGAAACTAAAGATGAATTAAAGAAGTTGTTCTTTGAAATGGAAGTAAGCAATATTGAAGATATTAACAAATATAAGGAAATTATGGCGGATACTATTAATAAAAAAATATCCAAGATAAAAGATATAAAAACAGCCTATAAAATTATTTTAAAAAAAGAATATTCTGATATTTCAAGAGTATTAGGTTCTGATAATAGAGAAAGCATGATAGAACTAATGAAGAAATATAGAAAACGCATCAAAATCCCAAAAATTGAAGTAAATATTGGGATTGGTCCTACTTCGGAGATTACAGAAGAAATGAAAGGTCCAGGATTTTTTGATAGGTTTATTTTTGATTATCTAAGTAAAGCTAAGGATGCTTATTTTGAAGCTAAAAAAGAAGGTAATAAAATTTTGATGGCATTAAATATTAAAAAAGACGGAAAAACAGTTTATGTGGATGTAACTGAAGACTAAATATTTTATCTTATTTTTTATTCTTTTCTTTTTAATTTGTAAAACCAATTTTTATTTCTAGATCTTTTTTTTCCATTATTGCATAAGTCCTTATTTTTTTTAAAGCATTGTCTTTTACTTGTCTTATTCTTTCTCTTGTTAAATTAAATTCGCGACCCAAATCTGCTAAGCTACATTGATCTTCTAGATAATATTTTATTAATATTGATTTTTCTCTTTCTGAAAGATTTTTTAAATTTAAATATTTTTTAATTAAAATTTTTTGCTCTCTTTTTTTAATTATATCTTCAATGGATTTGGAATTATCAGGAAGAATTTCTTGCAGACTTTTTTCATTACCATATAAACTATTTGCTTGGGTTGTACTTGCATCTAAAGAGAGTATTTTATTTCTAATCATTGATTCTGTATTAAAAAATCTTTTCACATGGTTTGGGTCTAAATCAAGTTTTTCAGCAATCTTTTCCCTTGTTAATTTATCTTTATATTTATAAATTAAATCATCCCAATTTTTGTCAATTTTATTTCTTATTATAATTAATTCGGCTGGAATAGTTATAAAATTACTTTTATTAATTGAACTATTTATATGGTGAAGAATCCACCACGAGGTATATGTTAAAAATCTTATATCTTTTCTGCAATCATATTTCTTAGCAGCCGTTAATAAACCAACATTTCCTTCTTGAATATCATCCATGAAATATTCATTCTTTCGCGCCATGCGGATTACAAAAAAACCATAAAACCTTATTATGTCATTTTCTATATTTTTTACTTTAGAAATATCTCTTTTGTATAATTGAAAAAAAGAAACATGCTTTTTTGAAGATCTTTTAATAATTTTTTTTGCATCAATGTTTTTTAAATAAAAACCATTTCCTTTTTTATTAAGGGCATCATAAAAGGAATAACCAACATAATAATTTAAGATGAATTTTTTTAATTTTTCTTTTTCAGACAAGACTTTTTGATAATTTTCAAAGAATTCTTTTTCTTGCTGTCTATTTAGAAATTCCTCTTTTGAAGCCAATTTTTTAACATACCAGTCAAAGATTTCTCCAAATAACTCACTTTTCAAATTTTTAGTCACAATTATTCTTATATTTTTATCTTTTTAATTTTAACGAAAAGTTTAAAAGTAAAAAATACTCGTAGAATATGTAAAATGAAATCGAATGAGTGCCTTAATAAATGTTATAACTTATGTTCATATCTAAATTAAGGTATGATGTTGGAAGGGCAATTATTTGGTCAACTCTAAATAAACTTAATAAACTTTAAAATTTTAATTTCTCGACGATTCTTTTGATTTTGAATTTATAGACTATGAATTTATTTTTTTGTTATAATTTTAATAAATTCTTTGCGGTATTTTGAATTCCAGTTTATCCTGCTGGAGAGTGCTGCTATCAAGATTCGATTTAGCCATGCAAGTTTCTCGTGAGAGGGCAAACCGCTGAGTAACACGTAGTTAATCTAACCTTAAGTTCTGGATAACTTCGGGAAACTGAGGATAAAACAGAATAGATGAAGAATACTGGAATGTGTCTTCATTGAAACGCAAGGCTTAAGGATGAGACTGTGACCTATCAGGTTGTTGTTGAGATAAAAGCTCAACAAGCCGAAGACGGGTAGGGGCCTTGAGAGAGGAAGCCCCCAGAAGGACTCTGAGACATTAGTCCTAGCTTTACGGAGTGCAGCAGGCGCGAAACCTTTACAATGCACGCAAGTGTGATAAGGGAATCTTGA
>CAZBLY010000015.1:11652-14756 GCA_964493265.1 Candidatus Woesearchaeota archaeon | reverse complement strand
CATATCCTGTTGTATTTCCAGAGATATTATGGCCATTTCCATCAATAATAATATTATCGCTTGCTATTGTAAAGCAGGTTCCATTACTTTCTAAATCATTTTGCAGTTCATAAACCCCTTCAAAACTTAGGGTTCCACATGCGCTTGCACTTATTGTTCCATAAGTGACATTAAGATAAGGGTATTGACTCCCTGCAGAAAATTCTCTTGAAGCGAAATCAAAATAATTACTATCTGAACCAAATTTCATAGTGGTTCCGTCATCTATGGTTGAGGCGCTAGAAACACCAACATCTAGGTCTCCTATTCTAAAACTAGTATTTTGATTACTTAAATCATAATCTGTGCTTACTGCTGGGGTGACATTAATGCAAGACCAAGTACTAACAGTTATACTACTCCAAGTATAACTTGAAGTGATATTTGTTTCACTCTGGTCATTATAAGTTTTTGTACTAATAGCTTCATCCCATGTCTGATCATCTATTCTTGCAAAATTTGCATCATTATCAGGTCTGCCAGATTCAGCAGCTATATATAAACAAACCTTAGCATCTTGTATAGAAGAACTAGAAGGAAGGCTGTTAATGTCCCATTTCATTTGTATTTCATTAGCACCAGGATCAGATTCATCACTAGCATGAACATCTGCTACATCATTAGTATAAGCTAATTTAATCACAGGGTCAATAACTATAAAATCATCAACATTATTTGAAAAGTCTTTTTTTAATTCTATTCCTCCTCTTTTAGTTTTTATTTTATTACTTATTCCATCTACTATCGCCTTTCCAGTTATTCCTTGCCAACTTTCCTCACTTAATAGTCTAATATCAAAATCTTCTTTTGCTTTTTCTGAAAAATCAAATTCAATATCATCTAATCTAAAACCATAATCAATGCTTTCTAATTCCTTATTTGCTTCTATAACAACTTTAGGAATAAAATTTGAATCATTAATCTTAAATTTATAATCATATCTAATTTCCTTATTTTTTTTGTATAATTTTGTTGTAAGAATATTTTTTGGACCTAATCCAACAAAACTAATATTAACATCATTATCTTTCCATCTAACATTAAATTGGTTCTCATTTATCTTTATAATCTTGATAATATCATCAATAGGTAAGTATTTTCCTTCAGAATCCAACATATTAGTTTGGCTTGAATAAAAGGTTCTTGTATATGTGCCATCATCATTTAGATAATCATCCCAATTAGGGCCCCTATTAACTATTTTATCCTCTTTTTCAGTTATTTCTGCAATATCATTTGCTTTAGAGACATTACAAACAACTTTATAATTTATTTTTCCAGAAGAATCAAAATTTTTAGTATATTGATAAAAAGGGCTTATAAACAACATATTATATTTTTGGTCATCAAAAAATATACTACAATTATCTGATATTGATTCTCCTTCTATATCTCTATAATTTGCATAAAATATTACATTTTCATTAGGATATTTTGCTTCATAGTCTGTTTCATCCCATATTTCCAAAGAAGTGTTAGTAATATTAGTAATGTTAGCAACATTTATTATATTCATCGATTGTACGCCAGCATAAGCAGAAAATCCATTTACACTAAAACTTATGTGTGTATCATTTTCTAAAAAATCTAAATTTTCTTCAGTCCAATCTCCATTACATGAAAAAGTATTCATATCCCAATTATTGCATCTATAAATAGAAGAAATATTCAAAACATCAGAAACATCAGAAACATCAGAAACATTAGAAATATTAGAAACATTAGAAATATTATTGAAATTATTATTTATATTAGTCTTTTTTAAAGTTAAAATAGCATTCTTTATTATAAAGTCTTTAGCAGGTTCTATTGCCAAAATTTCTGTTGCTATTCCTATATCTTTTTGTTCTTTTGTTGGCTCTCCTATTTGGATTTTTGTATGTTTGTTTAAATTAATGACATCAATTTCTGTCTGAGGTAATTTTAATTGTTTTTTCTTAAGTACAGCAAGGCCTGTCAAAACCATCGCTTGTTCAGATTGGTTCTCTTCTTGGTTATTATTTTCATTATCTTTATTTTCTTGATCTTCTTCATCTTCTTCATCTTCTTCATATAATATAAATACAATTTTATCTTTTATTATCTTCAAATTTATTATCTGATTTTTAGATTTATTTAATATAACTTCATCCATTACTTTTCCATCTTGGTTAATCATTTTAATAGAAAAATTAGAACCAGTCATATTAGTTGCATTAGATTTTGTTATGCTTTCATTTTCCATTATATTAATTATAACAAGGTTGCTTTCAGTGATATTTTCGCCATCACTTGCATAAAAGAAAATATCTCTTGTTCCAGTAAAATTTTCATCAGGAATAATCGTTGTTATGGAATTTTCAAAAAAGACACTTATATTTTCTGGATTTGTAGAATTAAAGATTAAAGTATCATTATCTGGATCTATAAAATATTCATTAAGATTAAAAGAGTAATCCTTATTTTTAAGAATGTTAATGTCGGGAATTTCTTTAATAAGTTTTGGTTTGTGGTCAATAATATTAGTTATATTAGTTATATTTTGTTCTATCTTTTTTTCTTTAGTATAATTTTTAAAAGAAACTTTAATAGATTTTTCATCTAAAATAATGTTTGAATAGATAAAACTGACTTTTAAATCATGAACCCCTATTTTATAACTTGTAAAATTAAATTTTTCTATATCAATATTTATTTTTTGTGAATCTCCAATAAAATCAGAACCATAACCATATTCTTTTTCAACATAATTTGTTCTAACTTTAACATTTTTATTATTATTCTTAACATCCAAAATAGAATCTTCTAAAATGCTCTCATCATTGCTTTTTACACTTCCAGAAATAAGTTCAGCTATTTCATCATTTCCTAATTGATAAGTAAAAGCTTCATTTTTTGAACAAATGCCATTGATAATATTTCCTTCTCGTATAACTGCTCCTGTTATGCCTAAATCCCCCTCAGGTTCTCCAGAGCTTTCCTCAGAACTCTCTCCTCCACTTTCTGAACTGCTTTCTCCTCCACTTTCTGAACTGCTTTCTCCACCATTTCCTTCTTCAGAGGGTTGTGAAGGTTGTTCTTCTGGT
>CAZBLY010000015.1:3025-11552 GCA_964493265.1 Candidatus Woesearchaeota archaeon | reverse complement strand
GGTTGTTCTTCTGGTGGTTGTTCTTCTGGTGGTTGTTCTTCTGGTGGTTGTTCTTCTGGTGGTTGTTCTTGTGTTTCATTTGTTGGTTCTTGTGGTTCTTGTGTTTCATTTGTTGATTCTTGTGGTTCTTGTGTTTCATTTGTTGGTTCTGTTATATTAATGTCATTAGAAATATTAACATCTTCACTTATATTTTTTTCAGGTTCAATTTCATTTTCTTTTGAAATAATTTTTAATTTAAAAGAAACATCAACAGGAATATCTCTAGAGCCTTCAAAACCATAACCAAATCCATAATTCTCTATCTGATTCTTTGTAGTGTAAAAATTTTCTTCTTTTTTTTCTATATCTGTTTTTGAAAGCTCAATGAATTCATCTAAAGGCATTTCTACCATTTTATCATCAAAACTTATTCTAATTATAGAATCTGCGGGATAAAATTCTCCTTCCTTAAATTCTAAAGAAAGATTCCCAGCCAAGGTTTCTCCAAGATCATATTTATTTTTAAAATCAAAAATTATATTTCCAGTAATTCCTGACTGTAAAAAATAAAGAGAAAGAAATAACATAATAATAAAAATAAAAATGAATAATATTCGCTGTTTTTCTATAAATCCTAAGCTCTTCTTTTTAAAATTTGGCCTTCTTACTTTTTTTATATATTGGCTTTTTACACTACCATCCTTAGCACGATAACTTTGATATTCATAAGGGCCATACTTCTTATTTCCTATTCTAATATAACGTTTATATGCCATTTACCTTTTTTATTTTTTTACACTACAAACCTACATAAATAATAGGATAATATCTATATAAAGTTTTTTCTTAAAAATAAAAAACTTAAAAATAAAATAAAAAATAATAATTTAGTGAAATAACATTTTTTTCATTAAATTTCAAATTATGCATTTTAAGATTACTTAATTTTCACTTATTTACAAAATTTTAATTGTTTTTCAATAATTTTTTTCTCTTTTTTATAAATTAGATGCTGCAATTAGAAACTGCTGGAAACGAAAAGTTTATAAAGTATACATTTCTTTGTGTATACATTAAAAATACATATTAAAAATACACAAAATAAAAAAATATGAAAATGCCAGATTTATTTGATGAAATCATAACTTGTAAGAATTGTGGTAAAAAAATGTCCAAA
The DNA here is from genome assembly GCA_964493265.1 of Candidatus Woesearchaeota archaeon. Lineage (GTDB taxonomy): Archaea > Nanobdellota > Nanobdellia > Pacearchaeales > UBA284 > DAOWHW01. Next base: position 10,393 of record CAZBLY010000015.1, on the reverse strand, counting down.
GAAACCATAATTAAGAATGGATTTCCTATAAGAATGCTTAAATGTGATAAATGTGGAAAGAAAATTTATCATCCTGCTGACATTGAAGAATATAAAAGATTCTCTAGCCTTAGACAAAGACCTTTTTCAGTCAAATTAAGAATGGTTGGTAATAGTTATACAGTTAGTATTCCTAAAGAAATAATTAATTTTCAAACACATATGCACAAAGAGATGCAAAAACAAATGGATGAAATGAATAAAATTGTTCATCTTTGTTTAGAAGGACCAAAAAAAATATCTCTATTATTTGAAGAGGAGAAAGAATAAATATAAAAAAATAAGATAAAATATAAAAAATAAAATGATAACAAAAGCCAATGATAAATTTACAAAATTGAAGGTAATGGAAGCCCTTCAAGAAGATGCATATAAAGGCATTGCAAGAATTGATACTATTACAATGAAATCTCTTGGAGTTCGTCCAGGGGATGTTATTGTTATTTCTGGTTCTAGAGAAACTGTTGCAATAGTTGACAAAGCCTATCCAGCAGATGTTGGTGAGAAAATCATAAGGGTGGATGGAATTATAAGAAGAAATGCAAAAACTGGAATTGGCGAAATAGTTACTGTTACTAAAGCAGATATTAAAGAAGCTAAAAAAGTTATTATTGCTCCTGCACAAAAAGGGGTCATGATTAGAGCTGGTCCTGGCGCGATTGAAAATTTAAAAAGGGGTTTATTAGGCAGGGCCGTTATTACCGGCGATCTTGTTGTTATTGGTGGAGCAAAAAGAAGGCAAGAATTAATGGCTTCTAGTTTTGAAGATCTTTTTGATATTTTTGGAGAAGCATTTGGTGGTATGGAAAGAGGAAATTTTGGTTTTCCTGGTTTTGAAACAAAGTTTGTTGTTGCAAATACAAACCCCAAACAACCAATTATAATAACCGAAACAACTGAATTGGTTTTAAATCCAAAAGCTGTTGAAATTATAGAAGAAAGAGTCCCTGAAGTAAATTATGAAGATATAGGCGGTCTAGAGGAAGAAATTAAAAAAATGCGTGAGATGGTTGAACTGCCTCTAAAACATCCTGAAATTTTTTCTCGTCTTGGAATAGAACCTCCAAAAGGTGTTTTATTGTTTGGACCTCCAGGAACAGGTAAAACCCTCCTTGCTAAAGCTGTTGCTACAGAAAGTGAGGCAAATTTTATTCTTTTAAATGGACCAGAAGTTATGAGTAAGTTTTATGGTGAAAGTGAAAAAAGAATTAGAGATCTTTTTGATCAAGCTGAAAAAAATGCTCCAACTATTATTTTTATTGATGAAATTGATGCTATTGCTCCAAAAAGATCAGAATCATTTGGAGAAGTTGAAAGAAGGGTAGTCAGTCAGATTCTTACATGTATGGATGGTCTAAAGAATAGAGGAAGAGTTGTTGTTATTGGCGCAACAAATATGCCAAATTCACTTGATCCTGCTCTTAGAAGACCTGGAAGATTTGATAGAGAAATTAATATTGGTGTTCCAGATAAAAAAGGCAGACTTGAAATCCTTAAGATTCATACTAGAAATATGCCTCTTACAAAAGATGTTGATTTAAAATATCTTTCAAACATAACTCATGGTTTTGTTGGAGCAGACCTATCAGCTTTAAGTAAAGAAGCTGCTATGAATGTTTTGAGAAGAATTCTTCCAGATTTAAAATTAAAAGAAGATGAAGCAATTCCACAAAATCTTCTTGACAAACTCAAAGTTAAGAAAGAAGATTTTAAAGAGGCTCTTAAATATGTTCAACCATCAGCCATGAGGGAAGTTCTAGTTGAAAGTCCAAATATAAAATGGGAAGATGTTGGTGGGCTTAATCATGCTAAACAAGAATTAAAAGAAGCTATTGAATGGCCTCTTAAGTATCCAGATTCATTTGAAAAGATAGGTATAAATCCGCCACAAGGTATCCTCCTTTACGGGCCCCCAGGAACTGGTAAAACCTTGCTGGCTAAAGCGGTTGCAACAGAAAGTGAATCAAATTTTATACAGATAAAGGGCCCGTCACTCCTTAGTATGTGGGTAGGAAAATCTGAAGAAGGAATAAGAAAAGTTTTTGAGAGAGCAAAACAAGTTGCTCCTTGTATTATCTTTTTCGACGAGATTGATTCTCTCGCAGGAAGACGTGGAGTAGAAATGGGAAATAAAGTAACTGAAAGAGTGCTTAATCAACTTCTGGCTGAAATGGATGGTATTGAAAATCTTCATGATGTTGTTGTCTTAGGTGCAACAAATCGTCCAGATATGTTAGACCCAGCATTGCTAAGACCAGGAAGATTTGATAGACTTATCTCAATTAGCGCACCAAATGCAGATGAAAGATCAGAAATATTTAAAGTCCATACAAAAAAAATGCCTCTTACTAAAGATATAAATATAAAAAGTCTAGCACAAAAAACACAAGGATATAGTGGGGCAGATATCGAGGCTATTTGCAGAGAAGCTGGAATGCTTGCTCTTAGAGAAAACATTAATGCAAAGGATGTAAAAAAGAAACATTTTGAAGCTGCATTAAAAAAATTTGGCCCAACAATAACAGCAGAAACAATCAAAAGATATAGGGAGATGGAAAGAACCCATCTAAGAAATGCTGGAGCCAGTTTAGAAAAACAAAATCAAAGATATACTGGTTAAAATTTAATTTTCAATTTTTTTATTCTCTTTTTATTCTCTTTCTGTCAAAACTTCACAGCCTTTCTCAGTCACAAAGATTGTATGCTCAGCTTGACTTACTGGGGCTTTTGTTTTCTCAACTAGCTGTTTAAAATGATGTAATGCTCCAGCTTGTTCTAATAATCTAAGGGAAAATAAAGCACGGGTTCCAAATTTCTTAACAAGCCATCTTGAACTGAAAGGCAATTCTTTATATTCTTTTTCAATAAATTCAAAAATCTTGCGGGCATTCATATCGCGAACAGGTTCATAATTTTGCAGCTTATAAATTCCACTAGGTTTTCCATCTTGTACAATGCCCTCTCCAGTTGTTGCAAAAGGTTCTATTGCAATAATCATTCCCTCTTTTAATTTTGTAGTATTGCCATTATCATAGTTTGGGCTTGTTAACCCAGCATGAAGGTTCCATTGCTTAATCTCATGACCGCTTAGATTTCTTACAGAAGCCATATTATAAGTTGCCATAGTATCTTGTATTAATTTGCCTATTTCCATTAACATAATTCCAGGCCGAATTATTTTAATAGCTTCTTTAAGAGCATATTTAGATGCTAAAATAATATCTTTATATTTTTGTTCTGGTGTCAAATCAAGACTAATGGCTGTGTCAGAAAGATAACCACCTATATTGACTCCTAAATCAACTTTAAGAAGACCTTCAGCTTTGCGCTCGTCATTATATAAGGGACTTGAGTGAGCTGCAATTTCATTTATACTTAAATTAATTGGAAAAGAATTTTTGGCCTTTAGATTAGAAATTTTCTTTTCAACCTGCTCAGCAATTTCCAATAAAGACATTTCTGGTTTAATAATTTTTTTAGCATAAGTCAAAACTTCTGAACCAAGTTTACCTGCTTTACGCCATTTTTCTAATTCTTCTTTTTCCATAATTAATTAACCACAATAATGTTTAAAATGTTTGTGTTTTTTCTTTTAATATGTCTAAAGAGAATAAATTCTATATTGGGCTAAGAGAATTTTTAGGGCCATTTATTAAGGCCTGGTTTCGTCTAAAGATAGAAGGTAGCATTCCTAAAAAAAAGCCATTATTACTTGTTGCAAATCATCCAGGGGTGGATCCAATATTTATTTCTGCAGCAATAAAAGAAGAACTATATTGGGTTACAGATAAAAAAACAGTAAAAGATCATTGGTTTAGGGGTCCAGTAACAAAACATTTAAATTGTATTTATGTTGAAGAAGAAAAAATAGATGGAATTAGAAAAGTCTTAGATAAATTAAATGAAAATAAGATTGTTGTTATTTTTCCTTCTGCTGGAAGAGAGGATAAATATGACAAAACAGGAATAAAAAACATATATGATGGAACAAGTTGGCTTGCCTTGAAATCAAAATGTGATATTATTCCTATAGGTATTTCTGGAGCTTATAATCTCTTTAAAAAAGGAGCACTGATTCCTTTTTATAGAAAAGTCAAGGTAAAAATAGGAAAACCAATAAAATATTCTGTTAATGGAAATTATAATAGTAATGATAATGATAACAATAACTACCATAACAACCACAATAAAAAGAATATACAGAAATTAAATAATATAATTAAGAAAAGTATAGAAAACCTCATAGAATTTTATTAAATACTATATAGAAAGTTTAATATTAAATCTCCCTAATCTTCTTTTTTTGATTTCTTTCCTATCTATTAAGATATCTTCATATTTTACATTAATATAATCCAAAAACTGATAAACTTTATCTATTTTATCATATCTTTCTTCTCCTAATAATCTAAAAAGCAATTTATCCTGCGATCCTTTAAAAACTTCTTCTTTTTGTTCATTTAATATACTATAATCAATACCTTTATTTTCAATATCTTTTTCAAAATTGTACTTTAAAAGAGTTGCACAAGCTTTTAAGAAATTTTGCTCTCTATCATGGCTGTTTTCATATTCCCCAATTAAGTTTTTAGTTTTTTTGGTTATATTCAAAAGTTTTATTAAACCTGTCCCGGTTTCTGGTTTATATTGATATTTTTCTTTTATAGTAAGAATTAAAAATAACGAGGGCAATATCTTTTTTTCCATTTTAACTTAAGCAGTCCAGACTGTATTTCTTCCCATATGTTTTGCTTTATAAAGAGCAGCATCAACTCTTTTAACAAATTGCTCTCTTTTTTCACCTTTCTTTTTTTTACCAACACCAAATGAAGCTGTTACAGTTCTTTTTGCCCTTTTAGGATAAAAAGCTTCAATCTCTTTTCTAAGAAGTTCAGCAATCCTAACAGCATCATTATAATCTGAATTAACTAAAATAGCAAATTCTTCTCCACCATAACGGCATGCTTTTGTTTTTCTTGCTTTCTTTTGAACTATTTTACCAATATTGCTCAATAATTTATCTCCTTCAACATGCCCATAAGTATCATTATAACTTTTAAAGAAATCTAAGTCAAAAAAAATCAGATTTGGATATTTTCCTTTTTCAATTTGTTTATCAATAACTTCAATAAAATATCTTTTATTATACAATCCAGTAAGTTGATCAATAATAGCTCTTCTGGCTTCTTTTCCATAAAGTTTAGTATATAATTTTTTTTCTTTTTCTTTTAATTCTGTAACACTTTGTCTAAGCCGGATATGTTGTATGGCTATAGCGGTTTGAACAGCAACAGCATTAAGAATTTTAAAAGTGGCTGTAGTAAAACTTCTATATTGAGCCATTATGATTATAGATCCAATAGGTCCAGAATATGACATTAAAGGCGCGCTGATTAAACTTTTTATTCCAAATTTCTCAAGTCTTGTATGGGGTTTTGCTTGTTTTATAAAAATAGGTGAAGCGTCTTTAACAGTATCTTCAGCAACAATCTTTAATAATTCCTGAAAATCTGGATGTAATGGTTTTCTTTCATCTAAATTTTTTATTTCAAATTCTTCATCATCTGAAAAAACCATGAAAACTAATGCGACTCTAAGTTCCTTATTAATTAATCTTGTAACTTTTGAGGCAAGTACATCTATATTGTCTGTAGAATTAACAATTTTATTTATTGTTTTTAAGATATGTAATTCTTTAGTTGTATGAATAAACTTGCTAAAAGCTTCTTCTGCCATAAATTTTATAAATTACAAGACTTTTTAAATCTTGTGATTATGTTACTATCTAAGAGTTAGGACAAAATCCTTCTCTCTTTTGGCACAAAATTCAGCAGTTTTTTTCCAGTAAGCTTGCCACAACCAAGAATATCATTATTGTGTTTGATAATAACATACATTTTTTTAGATGATTCTTTCTCTAAATCCTGGCCTTGGAGCCATTTCCTAGTTTCATTATCATTTAATTCAAGAAAATTTGCATTCTCATTCTTACCAAAAAGAATTACAGAATCAAATGAAAGTCTTAAATCTTGATTTTTTAAAAATGCAAAATATAATCCTATATTATCTATAGTAAGAATTTTATTTAATCTAAGAATATCTTGGCTTCCTAAATTTCCTGTAAAGATCCTAATTTTTTCTTTTCCTAACTTAATAAATTGATATTTGAATGGAATTTCAATATTATAAATTCTATTGAGATCTTTCTCTATTTCAATCCTTTTGTTTCTCTTCAAAATTTCTAATCTCATTTTATTTTTCTAATCTTATTTTATTTATTATCTTATTTTATTTTTCTTAACTTAGCAATAAAAAATCCTTCTGTATTATTGTCTTGTGGCCAGATGCGCAAACATTTTTTTATTTCTTTATTTAATTTTTTACCTTGCCATTCTGTTATTCCTTGCCTAGTTTTAATTGGGATATTTGTTCTTTCAACTTCAACATTAAAATTTTTCAAAGCAAAATCAATAACCATTTCATTTTCTTCTGGTGTAAGAGTACAAGTAGAATAAACTAATGTGCCTTGGGGCTTTAAACATTTAAGAGCAGCTGAAATAAGTTTTTTTTGGAGTGCTGCAAATCCTTTTATCATATTAATATTCCAAGACTTTAGCATTGATGACTTATCTCTTAAAGTTCCTTCTCCAGAGCAAGGAGCATCAACAAGAATTTTATCAAAGAAAAATCCTGCTTTTGCTAATTTTTTACACAATACTAAACCATTCATTTTTGTAATAATAGAATTTGTAACAGCGATTCTTTCAAGATTTGTTGATAAAACCTTAAGACGGTCAAATTTAACATCGTTTGCTATAATTGTTCCTTTATTTTTCATCATCATGGCCATTTGTGTTGTCTTACTTCCTGGAGCGGCACATAAATCAAGAACAATTTCATTTTCTTTTGGCTGTAAAACTAAGGGGGGCATCATACTTGCCAATTCCTGTACATAATAATAACCTAATTGATGTTCTAATGCTTTTCCAAGTTCTCCAGGAAAAAGTTGTGATTTAATAATAAAAGCATTTTCATAAGGTGTTTGTTCAATTTCCCAACCTCTTTTTTTCAACTTTTTCATCAATTCATTTTTCGAAATTTTAATTGTATTAACGCGAATTATTTTAGAAAGCGGTTTGGTCATATAATTAAAAAAAATCTTTGATTCATCGCCAAGAAGAGATTTGATTCTTTCAACAAAAAGCTGTTTTGGTTTCATTTTTGTTCTTCCTCTGTTGATTCTGGCGGTTCTTTTTCAGATTCTTCTTCAGGTTGTTCTTCTGTTGGTTCTTCTGTTGGTTCTTCTGTTGGTTCTTCTGTTGGTTCTTC
>CAZBLY010000015.1:0-2925 GCA_964493265.1 Candidatus Woesearchaeota archaeon | reverse complement strand
TGGTTCTTCTGTTGGTTCTTCTGTTGGTTCTTCTGTTGGTTCTTCTGTTGGTTCTTCTGTTGGTTCTGTTGTTTCTTTTTGTTCTTCTTTCTTTTTACTATTTAAATCAATTTCAGGAAAAGCATAACCTACAAAACCGCAATTATTACATCTATAAACTGTTGGTAAACCAAGAGCTGTTAGGCCACTTAAACCTCCTTGGCCCCTTATTTGAATATTAAGACTATGACATCTAGGACAAATCTTCACATATCTAGGACCTTCAGGTTTCTTTTTGATTTTATTTTTTCTATTAAATGGCCACATAATTATGCAAAACAAAGAAGATTTAATAAATTAACTAAAAATAACATAATTTTAAAAATTGTATCTTCCTCACCATAAAATGGGTTTTTTAGATCTTTTTAAAAGAAGGAAGAAGGAAGAAAAACTTGAGAAAATAAAACTCGGGGATTTAGATAGATGGATTCTTAATAAAAAAGAAGAAGTTGAAAATAAAAAAAATGCTCTTTCAAATCTAATTAAAGAGAAAATCATCCAACTAACTCAAGAATCAGAAAAAAATATAGAAACTTTAGAAAAAATAGATTTTAAAAAGATGAAAGTAGAGGAAAAAGCAAAAATTATGGTTAGAGAAAATTTAAATTATTATGTTAAATATCTTAATGAATTAATAATAAATCTTAAAAATCTAAAAGAGGAGAAATTTGATGATTTAATAGAAAAAATAGATTCAGCTTTTTTTAATTTTAATAAAAAATCTTTAATGAATTTTCAAAAAGTGACCTTCTTAATAGGGAAAGAATTGGATATGGTAAAAAAAAGTTTAAATTATTTTTTAAAAAACACTAACAATATTATAAAAAAGAATAAAAATTTAATTGATCTTTCTAAAACAATAAATTCTGTTAAAAACAATCTTAAGGAAACTAATGAAACCCAAAAATTTGAGTATATGATTAAAGATGATATTAAAGAACTTGAACAAAAAACAAATGATTTAAAAAACAAAACTGAAAGAGAAAAAAAAGAAATTGATGATATTAAACAAAGTAAGGGATATTTAGAAGAAAAAGAAAAGGAAGAAGAATTTAATAAAAGAAAAGAAGAGCTAAAAAAAAGAATTTCTGAATTAAGAGGGATAATAGATTTCAAACTTTTAGCCAATGTCTTCCATAGCGATAAAAAAAAGATGAATATTATAAAAGAATGCAAAGAAAATTTTATGGAAGATTTCTTGGAAAATTTTCAAAATAAAAAAACAAAGATTATTGATTTACTTAAAGAAGCTAAAGCAAAAAATGAAGAAAAAGTACTAAATAAAATAAAAGAAATAGTTGAGAAAGAGCAGGAGATAAACAAAAACTCTTTTAAAAAAGAGAAAACCAAAGAAATAAAAAATTTAGATCTTGAAATAAAAAATACAGAATCAAAAATTGAAGAATTAAATCATAAGATAATCAAAGAGAAAAAGAAATATAAAAAAATTAAAAGTGAAAAAAATAAGTTAATAATTCTAATAAAGAATGAGCTATTAAAAATAGGGGCAGAATTAGAAATTGACGAACAACTCTCTCTAAATTTAGAAGATAAAAATTTAATTGAAACTAAAAATATTAAAATATTATTATTCACTTCACCAGCTTGCCCACATTGCCCTCAAGCAGAAAATGTTGTAAAAAAAATTGTTCCTTATTATAAAGATAGATTGCAATTTGAAAAGATTAGAACAAGAACAAATAAGGGAAAACATCTTTCTATTGAATTTAATGTAATGTCGACTCCAACAATTTTAATATTAGTTAATGGAATTGAAAAAAAGAGGATTGTTGGAACGCCAAGCGAGAACAATTTTAAAAAAATGATTGAAAAAGAGTTTTTGTCTTGATTGAACAGCAGACAAAATGGGGGTGCAATTAGATTTAAGAGGGCAGCATTTAAGAATTTTAAAATAGATTAGTGATTTTAACCTGCCTATTTTTTCACCATACCATCAGATATTTAAAGGAATAGTGATTATTTTAATCACCACCATAATAAAGATATGGGTATAGATATAGATAAATTAAAAGAAATTAGAAAAAAATTTATGAAATTAGTTAGAAAAGGGTTGGGGTTTTAAAATGATAAATATAAGTAAAAATAAATGCGTTGGATGTGGTATTTGCGCAACTATTTGTCCAGAAGGAATAGAAATAAAAAATGGGATTGCCAAAATTAAAAATAAATTCACAATTAGATGAAGACCGCTTAAAAAAACTTAGACACATTACCCTCTCGGAATTATGGGTAATGGGGGCTTATGAATTAATTAGATTGATAGATGAAATAAATAAAAAGAGAAGTTTTCTTAAGGAAAATCCAAAAGAAAAGCTCAAGAAAACTTTATCAACTTTTACTAAAGTTAGAATTCCATTAACCAAATTTCAAAAAGAAGGAGAAAAAAGATTGTATTCTAAAATATCTACAAAAAATCTTTTTGATTCCGAAAAAGGTGTGGGGTGGAATTTTTATGACGGAAAAAAGAAAGAGATTTTTTATCGTAAAGATTTAGGGGATTTGTTTTTAGAATTGTTGAAAGAAATAAAAAATAATGTTCTTGAAAGTGCCCAATAAATAATTCTCGGCGAAGCCGACTATTTGTTTTCGTAGAAAACTCGCGCGCTCTTTCCTCGGGGGTTAGGTAGACAATTTTAGTTTTTTATTTTCAGCAATTTCGTTTAATCAGCGATGTTATGCGACAATTTTAATTTCGCATTGGAGCGTTAAACGAAGATATCAAAATCGGAATTTTTGGTTTACCGACGATGAGGAGGAGATTGGAAATTGAAATGAACATCAGGGATAAAAGAAGTTTTCGTAGCGTAGCGGAGAAAATTTGGGAAAATTGCGAGCCGAGCAATTTTCCTTTTATCCCTTGTTATA
>CAZBLY010000014.1:0-16463 GCA_964493265.1 Candidatus Woesearchaeota archaeon | reverse complement strand
GAGGGGCGCAAAACGGATTAGATACCCGTGTAGTCCTCGCTGTAAACGCTGCCTATTAAACATAGTGATCTCCTCGAGAGATGGCTGTGCTGAAGCGAAGGCGAAAATAGGCTACCTGGGAAGTATAGCCGCAAGGTCGAAACTTAAAGGAATTGGCGGGGGAGCACTACAAGGGGTGACGCGTGCGGTTCAATTAGATTCTACCCCGTGAACCTTACCAGGAGCGACAGCAGAATGAAGGTCAGTCTGAAGGGCTTACCTAACACGCTGAGAGGAGGTGCATGGCCGTCGTCAGCCTGTGTCGTGAGATGATCTGTTAAATCAGGTAACAGGCGAGACCTGTGTGTATAGTTGCTATTCGGTAAGAAGGCACTCTATACAGACTGCTCCTGCAAGGGAGAGGAAGGTGCAGGCAACGATAGGTGAGTACGCCCCAAATCCCCTGGGCTACACGCGCGCGGCAATGGCGAGAGCAATGAGTTGCAATGCCGAAAGGCAAAGCTAATCCCCTAAATCTCGTCCTAGTCCAGATTGAAGTTTGCAACCTAACTTCATGACGCTGGAATCCCTAGTAATCGGATATTAGCATTGTCCGGTGAATACTGTCCCTGCTCCTTGCACACACCGCCCGTCAAACCAACCGAGTTATGCTTTGATGAAGTTCTTTGGAAAAGAATCTTGGTATGACAAGGTAGGTTAAGTCGTCACAAGGTATCCGTAGGGGAACCTGCGGATGGATCACCTCCTATAAATTTAAAAAATCAAAAATCATAATTTACTTAGTTCATTTAGGGCCTGTAGTTCAGTGGAAGAATGCTGCCCTTGCAACATTTCATTTTGCGAAATGTAAAAAGTGAAAGCAAGAAAGGCAGAGGTCACGGGTTCGAATCCCGTCGGGTCCATTGCTTTTTTCATATTTCATGCTTATCAATTAAAATTAACATCACAAAAAACACGTTGGAAACGTGGCCTTCTGGGTAAAATTAATTAGATAAGGAAAAAAATGAAGCTCTTTATTTTTAATAAAGGGTGGATGTTGATCATGTTAATGAGATGAAACACTGTAGTAAGTAATCCTAACTAGGCAGATTTTTATTTTTTAAAGCTGCTAGACAGATGGTTTGGTTTAGACTGCGATGAAGGACGTGGCAAGCTGCGATAAGCTTGGGGAAGGTGCATGCAACCTTTGATCCCAAGATTTCCGAATGCGAAACAGATTGTTTGAAGAGAACAATATTCATTGAGAAAGCTGACGTCGGGAATTGAAACATCTTAGTACCGACAGGAAAAGAAAACAATTGTGATTCCCTTAGTAACAGCGAGTGAAAAGGGAACAAGGCAAACTGAATCCTTTTATGAAAGTAATAGGAGATGTGGTGTGGCTGAGCGCACACCTGGGCTTGTGAAGTTGAATATTCTGGAAAGAATAACCAAAGAGGGTTATAGTCCCGTAAATAAAATAAGTATGGTGATTGCTCATACCAAGAGTAGTGTGCCCTGGATTGGGCGCATGAATATGGCTCAACTAAGAGCCAACTTTAAATATGAGTCTAAGTCCGATAGCGTATTAGTACTGTGAAGGAATATTGAAAAGCACCCTTGACGGGGAGTTAAAAGACCTGAAATCTAGTAGTTATAGATTGTTACTGCTTTTATTCGCTTATGTGAGTAAGGGTTGTAACGTACGTTTTGAAAAACGAGCCAGGGAGTTAAAGTAAGTGGCGAGGTTAACTCATTATGTGAGGTAGCCATAGCGAAAGCGACTTTGAAAACGGGTTAGTCACTTATTTTAGACCTGAAACCGGACGATCTATTCCTGAGCAAGGTGAAGCTTTCCTAACGGAGAGTGGAGGCCTGAACCGTTCCTACGGGCAAGTGGTCGGATGACTTGGGAATAGGGGTGAAAAGCCAATCTAGTTCGGCGATGGCTGGTTCCTGTCGAAATATACCTTCGTATAGTCTCTTGTTAGTTTACTGACGAGGTAGAGCTACGGATTGGGCACGCAGGTCGCTTTTGTGGTCGGTGTCCTGTCCAACTCCGAACTTGTTAGAAACGCAGCAGGAGAAACAGAGATAGGGGGTAAGCTCCTATTTCGAGACGGAAACAACCGGAACTAAAGTTAAGGTCCCAAAAACTAATTAAGTGTATCGAAGGGAGTCTTGATTCTGAGACAGTGGGGAGATGGGCTTAGAGGCAGCCATTCTTTAAAGAAAGCGTAACAGCTCACCTATCGAGAATCAGGGCACCGAAAATTTACCGGACTAAATTAGTTACCGATACTTTGGTATTTTCCTTAGGGAAAATTAGGTAGACAGGCGTACTGTTTGGGTAGAAGTTTCTTCGTAAGAAGGGATGGACCGGATAGTAATGATAATCCTGGTAATAGTAGGATCTGACTTATGTGAGAATCATAAGGATCGTAAGAGCTAGGGTTCCTCGACAATATCGATTAGTCGAGGGTTAGTCGATCCTAACTGCATGCTTAACTGACATGCGGGAAAGGGAAGTATGTTAATATTCATACACTGTTTGACAACGCTAAAATTATCTTTGACACTTTGGGATATGCAGAGTGTATTCGCAAGGACATCTCTAATAAGAAAGATGTGGAGTATTGTAATAATGAGAAGCATCCAAATTATTGGGGTCAAAGTCTGTTGATTCCTGGAGTCCGTGAAAAATTGATAATGTAGTTGTTAAGCAATCGTACCTAGAACTTGCACTAGTGCTCTTGCTTAATAGGTAAAGATCTGCAAGTTTAAAGCTAGTAAGGGAATTCGGCAAATTGGCCTTGTATCTTCGGTAGAAAAGGTGCCTATATTTGTGTTTTTATTTTTCGAAATAAAGTGCAGAAGTAGGTTTCAATAACAAAGATGGCCCGACTGTTTATCAAAAACGTAGCCAAGTGCTATTCCGAAAGGACGTGTACACTTGGTGAAGTCTGCCCAGTGGTGGTGTCTAAAACCCCTTTTCAAGGGGGCTAAGGTCCACTAAACGGCGGGCGTAACTGTGACGCTCTTAAGGTAGCGTAATACCTTGTCATCTGAATGGTGACTTGCATGAAAGGCGTAACGAGGTTGTCACTGTCCCTACTAGCAAACTTCTGAAAATTCCGTCCCGGTGCAGAGGCCGGGGACGCTTAGTGGGAAGCGTAGACCTTATGAAACTTTACTGCAACTTGTCGTTGTATTTTGTAAAATGATACATAGAGTAACTAGGAGAGATGAAGCGAGGCTTCGGCTTAGTGGATCGAAAGTGTAACACTAGTTATCGTTTTGCAAAATGCTAACCTGTAAGGGAACAGCGACTGGCGGGCAGTTTGGCTGGGGTGGCACCCTGCAGAAAAAATATCTGCAGGGCCCAAAGATGAGCTCAAAATAGTTGGAAACTATTTGTAGAGCGCAGAGGTAAAAGCTCATCTGACTGTATTTCGCAAAGAGAGAAATGCAGGTGTGAAAGCAGGGCTCAGCGACCCGTTGTACTTTTTTAGTGGAAGTCAACTGTGACAGAAAAGTTACTCTAAGGATAACAGGCTTGTCGCGCCCGATAGTCCATATTGACGGCGCGGCTTGGTACATCGCCGTCGGCTCTTCCTATCCTGGCTGTGCATAAGCAGCCAAGGGTGTCGGGGTTCACGCATTAAAAGGGATCGTTAGCTGGGTTAAGAACGTCGTGAGACAGTTTGTTTGATATCTACTAAGTGTGTTGTTGTCTGAGTGGAACAAAGCTTCAGTACGAGAGGAACGGGCTTTGGGAGCCTCTGGTCTAGCAGTTGTCCTAATAGGGCAGACTGCGCAGCTACGCTCTGACTGATAAGAGCTGAAAGCATCTAAGCTCGAAGCGGTCCGCGAAAATAGACAACTAAGGCCATCATAAAAGATGATGTTGATAGAGTTGAGGTGTAAGCTCCAAGTTTTAGGTGAGACGAGGAGTTCAGCCTGCAGCTACTAAAAGCCTTATTTAATCTGTCAAAAGGGATTACTTACTATAGTGTCGATCATTTACCATTTTTTTATTATCTTATTTTTATTATCTATTTCTCGTCACAATAATGTTTTTAATAAGTCAGAACTTTTTCTCTTCTGCTAAGGAGAAAAATGAGAGATAAAAATTTGAATGGTATTATTATAAATGAAAAAAGAGCAATACAAGTTTGTGAAAAAGTTATTTCCACAATAAAAGAAAAGAAATATTTGTTTTCTAATCCTAAAATTTTTGAATATATGAATCCTGAAAGCAAATTACTCACTGCTATAAATTCTAATAAAAAAGAAGATAAAGAAAAAAAAGCCCTATGGTTGTTTATGTTTCTTCATGGAGATAAAAGAATAAAATCTTCTAAGTATTATTCACAGCTCCGAGATTTTTATTTAGATAATCCTAATTTTTTTAATTTAGAAAATTTTATGAAAAAATTTGGTAGAAAAAAAGCGGATTTTTATATTGAAAATCAAAATTTAATAGTGGAGTATCATCCAATACCAGAAAAACATCAAGAAATCAAAAAATACAAAGATAATAAAGACTATGAAAAGAAAAGGAAAAAAGAATTAGAAAAAGGTGGTTTTGTTGGTAAACTTGTGTGTTTATTTTCCATAACTGATTTTTACAAAAAATTGCCACAGCTAGGAATTGAAAAAAACTGGAAATTATATCTTAAAAAAGTTCATGAAGTAAAAAATTTGCTTAAAGAACATGATGAAAGATTAGAAAAAAGACTTGAAGACAAAGTTCCTTTTTAATTATTTCAAAAACCTCTTGCTTTTCTTTAGCGTTCCACTTACACCAACACATCTGAAAAATAATTCTGGCTCGTGAATTAAAGCCACAGATGCTTTAACTTTATCAACATATTTTGTCGTAACACTAACAATAAAATAAATCTTTTTATTATTTATTTCTCCAGTTTCAACAAAAATCGGTCCTGCTTTTGCATAACCAATAATTCCAATAAAACTTAGAATAGCCTTATTAATTACTTCTTTTGCTTTCTCTGTGTTTATTTTTCCTTCTATTATTATTATAAGATAATGTCTATTCTCTCTCAAAGTTGGCATCAATTTTAATTTTTTTGCTCTTGACTTTGTTTTACTCTTCTTTTTTTTCATTTTCTTAATTTTATTCTATTGCCTTACAAACTCCTCTAACACAAACACATTTTTCTATTTGACAATTATATAAAGCAGGACAAATTAATGGTTCATCTTTTGGACATTCTTCTTTTAAATTCTGCTCATAAACAGAAGCCATTACTTTTGACACGCATAATTCCTGGCCACCCATATTACAAGGACAGCATGTTGTTTGAACCTTAGCACAATCATCATCAGAAAAACATTCAGCTTGTTGGCAACCTTGCTGGCCATTCACTATTAAAATTAGTATAGTGAATAATAAAATTAACAATAATATTTTTTTTATCATTACCATCTTTTTCCTTTATAAATTTAAAAATCACAAAGAGTATTAAAAACTTTCGAAATAGAAATAAAATTGGAATTCAAAATAGAATTAGAAAAAAATAAAAAAATAAAAAAATTTTATCTTACTGCTCTGAATGCTGCATTAATTGAATTTTGAGGCCAACCAGCTTTAGATAGTTTGTTTTTAATACTTATTTTTGTTGCTCCTGTTGTAAGCGCATCTCTTATGTATGAAGTCAATTCAGGATAAACTATTGTTTTCTTTCTTTTTGGTTTCATAACAAATTTCTGTAAAACAAATATCAAAACTATTAAAATAACTAATCCTATTATTCCCCAGACAAGCCACCCTGTATAAGATGGTTTTTCAGAAGGAGTACAGTAATTAATTTCCTCTGGTATATAACTTAATGAATCACTTGAATCACAATCTCCAGTCAAAGTACAGGTTCTTTTTTGCATTCCTGTTGATGGACAAACCGTTGGATCCCATGGTGTACAATCCCAATCAATTATTTCACAAGCATTTGAAATAACTGTACAAGTTTCTGAATCGGTTTCTGTTTCAATTTTTGTTTGTTCACAACCCACTTCTGTTCCAACATAAATCTTCCATACTTCTCTTGTTCTTTCTTGTGTTCCGCCAATACAATCACCCCATTCAGTCCAGTTTGTTGAATTAGTTATATTATAATCACTATTTGGACAAGTTGATGGTTCTGGAGGTTCGCCAATATAGAACAATTCAGAAGTTTCATACATTAAGATTGGGTCGCAATATTGTGGAGCATATTCTGGATCACAATTTTTTTCATACCATGTTGGCATATATGCAACACTAACTTCAAAACTATAAGTTCCTTCTTCTGCTGGTCCTTTTATATAAAGTCTGTCAAAATCAACCTCATATATATTATTCCAGTTCTTACAAGTATGTATTTCTGATGTTGATGAAGTGTCTGTACAAGCACTATAACCTTTTCCAACACCGCCAGAAAGATTACATTCATTATCAAGTTTTATGACATCACTATTTGAATCAACATATTGGCAATGACCTTCTACCCTATTATTTTTTCCAGGAGTACTTGATCTACTTACAAAATTTTTTAATGTATAAGTTCCGCTATTTGCACATTTAGACCAACACTCATAACCATCTTCACATGTTCCATCTAGTTGTTCATAATAATCACCATAACCTGTTTTTTCTAAACAGCATTTTTTTGCACCTGAACAAGTTGCTGTAGAAACTGTATCTGAAGTTGTTAATCTAACATTATCCCAATAAACTTGTTGTCCTGCCCAATCATCATTCTCATCTTTATAACCATGAGAAATAAAATAAACTTCAGTAATAACATCATCTATATGCTCATAATTAAAAGCACCCAACCAATCAGAACAAATGTGTCTACTTTCATTAGTCCAATTTGAAGTTCCAAATTTTGGTATTATCTGTATCCAGTTATTTCCATCAGCAGGATCTGAACAACCACTTTTTCCTGGTTCATAATAATAATAATGTAATTCTCTGCCTTGTTCGGTTTTTAAAACAACTTCAAAATAACAAGTATCTTCATAAGTATCATACATGTAAGCCCATTCTAATTTTTTTGTATAATCTGCAAAAGATAAAGTATCAAAACTTAATTCTTTTCCTTCTTCATAATTATTAGATTTAGAAGAAGTTGCTATTCCTCCTATTTCTGGTTCTTCTTCTGGCATACATACAGTTAATTTTCTATCACCAAGTTTTTGATAAATTGTAGCTTCTGTATATATTTCTCCAGCTGAATAAACAGCATCAAGACTATTTGTATAACCAGCATATTCAGATTCAAAAAATGCACCGCCATATTCTGTTCCTACAGCTGTATGCAATACTTTTGTTAAATCAAAATACCAGTCTGGCCCTAAACTATTTCTATAACCAGATCTTTCAAAACCGCTGTCAAGAAGAACTTGATTACATGAAGAAGGATATCTTCTACAACACATTGTCATAGGATCAATTTCCTCAACTTCACATTCTTGGGTTTCTACATTCCAAGTATGCCAAGCAACTGTTTTTCCATTAGGACAAACATAATTTTCAGAACATTTTTTAGCATCTTCTGCTATAATCCTATATGTAATTTCTGTTTTTTCTGGCAATATATCTTCTTTTTGAAGTCCTATCTGTATATTACCTTCAAGATAATCATTAGGATCAAAGCTATTTTGACTAAGCGTACTAGATAAAGTTGCAGCACCTGTAAAAGAACCAAGTGTTGGCGTCTGTGCTCTAAAAAGAACTGTTATTGCAAGTATAGAAAACATTAAAAATACAGCAAGAAGAAGTTTTTCTTTTGCACTATAAGGCATTCCTGTTTTTGTTTTTCTTGTCTTAATTGATCTCTTAAGCCTCTTTTTAACTCTTTTTACCATTTTTTAATTTAATATTTAATATAAAAACAAAACGATTTAGAGATTTAAATACGTTTCGGTAAAAGATAAAAAGATGAGAAAAAAGAAAACATTAGATTTAAAAAATATTTCAACCTAAAATTAATATGAAAAAAGAGAAAAAAACAGAGACAAAAATAGATAAAAAAAATAAACAAAAAATTATCTTAGATATTAAAAAAATTGAAAAAAAATGGCAGGATTATTGGGAAAAAGAAAAAATTTATAAATTCAATCAAAAAAGCAAAAAAAAGATTTTCTCTATAGATACTCCACCGCCAACAGTTTCAGCAGATCATCTTCATGTTGGTCATGCTATGCATTATTCCCAGTTTGAATTTATTGCCAGATTCAAAAGAATGAGGGGATTTAATGTTCTCTTCCCCATGGGTTTTGATGATAATGGATTACCAACAGAAAAATTTACTGAAGAAAAGCATAAAATTAATATAAAAGAAATCTCCAGAGAAAAATTCAGAAATCTTTGTTATGAAACTGCAAGTAAAGTAATTAAAGAAGATATGAAACCTTTTTTCATCTCTTTAGGTTTTAGTTGCCAGTGGCCTGCTTACAGAACTATTGATAATAATTCACAAAAACTTGCCCAAATTTCCTTTCTCGATTTATATAAAAAAGGTCATCTCTATAGAGCAGAAGAACCAATATTATGGTGTCCTTATCATCAAACAGCTCTTGCCCAAGCAACAGTAGAAAGCAAATCTAGAACTGCCATATTATATTATATATATTTTAATGTTGAAAAGAAAAATAAAAATGACAAAAATAAACAAATAACTATTGCAACAACAAGACCTGAACTTCTTTCTTCTTGTGTTGCTATTTTTGTAAATCCAAAAGATAAAAGATATAAAAACCTGGTCGGAAAAAAAGTTAAGGTTCCTTTATTTGATTTAAAAGTTCCTGTTATTGAGGAGAATGATGTTGATATGGGTTTTGGAACAGGGATTGTTATGTGTTGTACTTTTGGTGATACTTCTGATGTTTTATGGTGGAAAAAACATAAACTGCCTATGATAATTTCCTTAACAAAAGATGGAAAATTAAACAAAAACTCAGGAAAATATCAAGGTCTTACAATAGAAAAAGCAAAACAAAAAATTGTAGAAGACCTAAAGAACAAAAATCTAATAGAAAAACAAGAAGAAATAGAACAAACTATTGGAGTTTGCTGGAGATGCTCAACACCTATAGAATTAATACCAACAAAACAGTGGTTTGTTAGAATTTTACCTTTCAAAGAACAATTAATAAAACAAGGAAAAAGAATAAGATGGTTTCCTGTTTTTTCTAGAAGAAGATATGAAGAATGGGTTAATAATCTTAGTTGGGATTGGTGTATCTCCAGACAAAGATATTATGGAGTTCCAATTCCTGTTTGGTATTGTAAGAAATGTGGCCAGGTTATTCTTCCAAAAGAAAAAGATTTTCCAATAGATCCAACATCTCAAAAACTTAAAAAGACATGTAAGTGCGGTTCTAAAGAATTTATTCCAGAATATGATGTTCTTGATACTTGGTTTACCTCATCCATGACACCAGAATTAGCAACTGAATGGAATTCCAAACTGCTTCCTTTCTCGCTCAGACCACAAGCTCACGATATAATAAGAACCTGGGCTTTCTACACTATCCTTAAGTCATTTCTTCATCATAATAATATTCCATGGAAAAATGTTATGATAAGTGGTTTTGGTCTTGCCCCAGATGGGAAACCAATGCATAAAAGTCTTGGTAATGCAATCTGGATTAACCCAGTTTTAGAGAAATATGGGGCAGATGCATTTAGATTCTGGGCATCCAGCACAAAATTAGGAGAAGATTCTGCATTTAGAGAAAAAGAATTAGTTGCTGGAAAAAAATTTACAATAAAATTATGGAATGCAGCTAAATTTGTCTCTCTACATCTAAAGAAAATAAAAAAGAAACCAAAACAAGCCTTTGACATATGGATTATGTCAAAAATTAACAGTCTTACAAGCAGATGTACAAAATATTTTGAAGAATATGAATACTCAAAAACAAAAGCTGAAATTGAAAACTTCTTTTGGCATACTTTCTGCGATAATTATCTTGAAATAACAAAAAACAGACTATACAAAGGGAAGAAACAAGAAAAAGAATCTGCACAATATGCTTTATATAATTCTTTCCTCACAATAATTAAACTTCTTGCTCCAATAATGCCACATATGACAGAAGAATTGTATCAACAATATTTCAAAAAGCAGGAAAAGAAAAAGAGTATCCACATATCTGAATGGCCAAAACATGATGAAAAATTAAAAAACAAAAAAACACAAGAAATAGAAAAATTAGGGGATCAAGCAATAGAAATAATAACAGAAGTCAGACAACAAAAGACCAAAGCACAAAAATCTCTTAAAGCTGAAATAATCTTAACTCTAGAGAAAAAACAAATAAAAGAACTTAAAAATTTTATGCCAGATATCAAGGCAGTTACAAATGCAAAAGAAATTAAACAAGGGAAGTTTAATATAAAGATTCTAAAATAAAACTAGAAATAAAATGAAAGATACAGAAAAAGAAAAATTAAAAACTATAGTAGAAGAATTAGAATCTTATAGGGGTAGACATACAGAACTTATTAGTGTTTACATTCCTGCTGGAGCCAATATTAATCAGACAGGCTCCCAACTTACATCAGAACAAAGTACTGCTCAAAATATCAAATCAAAAAGCACGAGAAATAATGTTATTGATGCTTTAGAAAAAATAATCAGACATCTCAAATTATACAAGAGACTTCCTGAAAATGGTCTTGCTATTTTCTGCGGAAATATAAGTAGGAAAGAAGGCCAGCCAGATTTAAAATTATGGGCAATTGAACCTCCACAACCACTTAAAGTTAAATTTTATAGATGTGATCAAACTTTTGTTCTTGAACCTCTAAAAGAGATGCTAGCTGTTACAGAAATTTATGGAATGATTGTTATAGATAGAAAAGAAGCCACCTTTGCATTATTAGAAGGAAAATCAATTAAAATTCTTCGCCATCTTACTAGTGGAATTCCCGGCAAACAGCGTGCTGGTGGTCAATCAGCCCTACGTTTTGAAAGAGCTAGAGAAGGATATAAAAAAGAATTTTTTAGACGAGCCTCTGATGCTGCAAAAGAATTATTTTTTGAAAGACCAAAATTAGAAGGAATAATTGTTGGAGGACCAGGACCTGCAAAAGAAGACTGGCTTAAAGAAGGACAACTTATTACATCTTTAAAAAATAAGATTATGGCTGTTAAGGATATTGGTTATGCAGACGAACATGGTCTTGAATTACTTCTAGAATCTAGCCAAGATGTTCTAGCTGAGGAAGCTGTTACAAAAGAAAAAATTTTATTAGAGAAATTTTTTAATATGTTAGGCAAGGAACCTGAAAAAATAGCATATGGAATTGAGAAAGTAAAAAAAGCCCTACAAATGGGTGCTGTCCAAAAACTTATTATTTCAACTGGCATAGATAAAAAAATAGCTTTAGAACTTGAAAAAAAAGCACAAAGCATAGCAGCTGAATTTTATTTTGTATCTGAAGAGACAACAGAAGGAGTTCAATTTAAAAATCTTAGTGGAATTGGAGCAATTTTAAGATTTGCAATATAAAAATAAAATGGAAAAAGAAGACAAAAAAGAGGAAGAATTATTAAATAAAGTTGAGGCCTGTCTTTTTCTGGCAGCTAGATATCTCAATATAGATGACCTAGTCAGATTTACAAGTATAAATCCGATAATGATTAGAGAATTAATAACAAAACTTAAAGAAAAATATAATGAAAATGCAGGCATCATCATTCATGAAAGAAAATCAGATGAAAAAATATTGTGGAAAATGGATGTTAAACCAGAATTTGCTTTTTTAGTCAATCGTCTTGCAACAGGAGAAAGCGAATTCACACAAGCTGAACAAGAAACATTGGCAGTAGTTGCTTACAAACAACCAATAAAACAGTCAATAGTGGTCAAAATCAGAGGAAACAAAGCTTATGATCATATTAAACATTTTATTATTAATGGTCTTCTTAGTGCAAAAAAATCTGGCAGAACCAAAGAATTAACAACAAGCAATAAATTTTATGATTATTTTAATATTAAAGATACACATTTAGAAAAAAAATAAAAAATTAAAATTTAAAAACAAAAATAAAATGTTAATAATTCCTGATACAAATTTTCTTATATATATTTCAAAATATAAACTATGGTATAATCTTGAAAAAAAATATGGCAGATATAAATTTCTCGTTCTGCCAGAAATTATTTATGAATTAGAAAAACTAAGTAAAAGAGACAAAGACAAAGAATATGCTTTGTTAGCTTTAGAACTTGTCAAAAAATTAGAAAAAATAAAAAAAAGAAAAGGTTATGGGGACAAAGCAATTCTCGAGTCTGCTTTGATGTTAGAAAAAATAAAACAGAAATTTATTATTGCTACAATGGATAAAATTCTGATAAAAAAACTCAAAAAAGAAAAAATAAAAATTCTAACAATTAGGCAGAAAAAATATTTGAGAGAGAATTGAAATTTTTTCTAAAGTAAACAAGCTAGCACAAGTTTTTTAAAGAAAATTGAAGAAAATATAATATGTTTATTAGAAAATTATCTTTGGAAAAAATTCTAAAAAATAATGATACAAAAGTATTAGAGATTCCAACACCCGTTCATGATTCCTATCCAGAAGAAGCTATTAGTTTTGTTATTGATAATTTCAGAAGCAGAATCAAAAATGATTCTTTAGTTAATGATATAAGAGTTGCTGCAAGTGAAATGATAGCAAATGCTATTGATTATGGAAATAAAAGGAACCCATTAAAGAAGCTAAAAGTATATTGTTCATGGTTCGGAGATAAATTTTACTTTGTAATCCAAGATGAAGGAGGAGGGTTTGACATTGATAAACCCAAATATCAGGGAGGTCCACAGCCCGAGGGGGGTTTAGGAATAGAATATACAAAACAGAGAATGAATTTAGTTTATAATTTTGGAGATTCTGCTTCTTATGTATGTAAAAGAGCATAATTTTTACTAGTTTCTCCATTAGAGGTTGATTTTTAGTTAAATTAATAAATATAAAAATCATTTTAAATTATATAAAAAGAGCTATAAAATGAAATATAAAAGATATAGAAGAGGGGTTTTTTGTGTAGTATATAGATTGAAACCTCTTCGGTATTTAATTTTACATAGAAAATTCCATTGGAAAGGTTGGGAATTTACTAAAGGCGGAAAAAAACCAGGAGAAATTTTAAAACAAACATGTAGAAGAGAGGTTAAAGAAGAAACCGGTTTAAGAATTATTAAAATAAATAAATTTTCTATCAAAGGAAAATTTTTATATGGTAAATCTGCTCAAGAAGAACGGAAAGCGCAAGGTTTTATCTATACTTTATTTGCTTGCGAAGTTAAGAAAACAAAAGTAAGAATTTCTAAAAAAGAACATGATAAATATAAATGGCATTCATATAGTGAGGCCATGAAACTCCTGAAATGGCCTAATCAAAGAAAAGGTCTAAGAACAGTGAACCAAAAGCTTAAAAAACTTAAAAATTGATAAAATATATACTAGAAAGGTTATTTTAAAATGTTTAAGATTGTTGAAATAAACGACCATGTTAGAGTTGAGCCAGAACTATTTGGTTTATCTATCAAAGAAGCTGTAAAAAGGCAACTAGAGAAAACTTATGAAAATTATATTGATGAAGATATAGGGGCTGTAATAGCTGTTCTTAAAGTATTATTTGTTGGCGAGGGCATTCTTATTCCGGGAGATCCGGCTGCTTATTATAAATCTGAATTCAAACTTCTTGTTTTCAAACCAGAATTGCAAGAATTAGTTTATGGCCATATAACCCAGATAACAAATTTTGGAGCTTTTATGAATATTGGAGCTTTTGAAGCTATGATTCATATTAGTCAGACAATGGATGATTATGTTTCTTTTAGTAAGTCTGATGCATTGATAGGAAAAAATTCTAAAAGAGCACTAAGAAAAAATGATATTTGTATGGCTAGGATTGTTGCTATAAGTTTTAAAACTATTCCTCCAAAAATAGGATTAACAATGAGACAACCAGGTTTAGGAAAATTAGAATGGATACAAGAAGATAAAAGAAAAGCTAAACTTCAAGCTCAAAAACTTGCAAGGGTTGAAACTAAAACAGGCAAAGGCAAAGCTACCAAAACTAGCAGAGCAAAACTAAGTAGAAGGAAAAGATAAAATAATTAAAAAATGGTAGAAAAACAAAATAAAATTATAGAAACTAGATTAGATAATCTTCTAAAAATTAGTGATGAGATGGAAGTTAGTATTTTTGGTCTTCCTAAAAAACCTGAAGAAAGAGTAAAACAAGAAGATGGTTTTATTTCAATGGGAGAAAAATATAACATAACAAAAAAAGCAGGAAGCTATTATGCTGAAATCACCATAAAAACAGATATTTAAAATGACTAAAAAGAAAAAAGTTTGTAAAAAATGTAAAATTTTTGTAGAAGACGACAAATGTCCTATTTGTAAAGGCAACCAGTTTGTTGAAAATTGGAAAGGCAGAATCATAGTTCTTGATACAGAAAAATCCCAATTAGCTAAAAAAATGGATATTAAAAAGAAAGGCATTTATGCAATCAAAGCTTAAAGCCAGGTTAAAAATAAAAAATGGATTTTAAAATTGAAAAACAAGAAAATAAACCTCTTGTAGATCGTATTGAAATAACTCTTAAAATTACAAAAATAGAGGCAACCCCTTCAAATGTTCAAGTCCAAGAAGCTCTAGCCAAATTAACAAATAAAAATAAAGATCTTATTGTTGTCAAACATATTAATCAAAAATTTGGCATGGATGAATGTGTTGTTTTTGCTTATATTTACACAAATCCAGAATCTCTAAAAAAATTTGAAACAAAAAATAAAAAATCTAAGGAAGAAGAAAAGAAAATAAAAGAAGAAATAAAGCCAGAAGAGAAAGAACCAGAAAAGAAAGAAGAGAAAAAGGAAAAGCCAGCTGAGAAACCAAAAGAAGAATCTAAAGAAGAACCAAAGGAAAAAGCTAAAGAAAAACCTAAAGAAGAAAAAACTGAAGAGAAAAAACCTGAGCCAAAATCAGAAGAAAAGACAGGGGCTAAATAAAAAGAAAAATGGGAAAGAGAAAAACACCTAAAGTAGTTAAGAAAGGCAAAAAGAAAAGGAAGCCAAAAAAAAATAGCGAGAGGTGGAAAAAATATAAAATAGAAAATGGCCAGGCTAAACCAACTGCTAAGTTTTGTCCTAGATGTGGTAGAGGAGTTTTTCTTGCTGAATCAAAAAATAGGTGGTTTTGCGGACGATGTCATTATACTGAATTCAAATCAAAAGAAGAAAGAGAACAATCAACAGAACAAAGTAAAGAAAAACCTAAAGAAAAAAAATAATTATAATTTCTCATAATTTTTTAAAAAAGCGGGACCAGAACCTAAAAAAGTAATGGTTGTAATCCGCTAAAAATTTTATTTTTTTATTAATAAATTTAAACATGATAATTATAATAAAACCCTTAGGGGTTTTTCAGTCAAGAAATATTTAAGGATTTTAGTTTAGTAAAATTTAGGTTGTAATTTTAATGATATTTTAAAATATCTTGTTTTAGGAAAAAAGAAATTCCTTGAACAATTTTTAGTAATTGTTCTTCTATCATTTGTAAATGTTGTTCATCTGAATTAAATATAATCCCCTCTTTATTTATCCCTTTTAATCTAATTATAATATTTTGATCAATTAATCTTAATGATTTTTGCATATCAATAAGCCATACAATTACCTCATCAGGGAGATATTTATCATATTTAATTTCAAAAATTTCTAAGTATAATCTTCTACGTTCAAAAATCTCCCCAAATTTACCATCAAGCAATAAATCTTTATAACTTTCTAATATTTTTATTTTTTTATTTTTTACAATTCTATTTATTTCTTTTATTACTTTATTACAAAATATATTATGGAGTTGTTTATCACTAATTTCACCTGAAGTGGTAATAGCGGTTATATCAAAACAAATCTTAGAAATAGTGCTTAATAAACCATTTAATTCTCTATTTAATTCAGAATACACCTTTTTAGATAATTTCCTCCATCTAATATTGGATCTTATCTCTAATACGTATTTATTAAAGAAGAAAATAATCACAGAAGTAATTAATGTTATAAATATTATTAATGCGAAATTACTTTTATAAACAAAAAAATAATAACCAGAAATACCTAAAGATATAATCCAAAACAATAATGAATAAAAAAAGATTGAATAATCTCTAAAAAATTTCATTTCAAATTTTCCTCTTAGCCATATTAAATAAAAGAAACAGAATATTAAATATTTTTCTCTATTTTTTCTTTGACATAAACCATTTAGATGAAGACTTTTGGAATAATAAAATTGATGCAATTACTAATAAAACTATTTCAATTATTTCTAATGGATTTGCATAAGTAAAAGCAGTGTTTATTATACTTATTATAGCAAGAACCAAAAGAGTAATCCTCGCCCAATTTTCTCCTCTTCTGATCATTTCTATAAAAAAAATGAGT
>CAZBLY010000013.1:0-16681 GCA_964493265.1 Candidatus Woesearchaeota archaeon | reverse complement strand
TTCATTTATTACCACAGCAGAAACCGAAGGAATTAAAAATATAATTAAAACGATAATTAATAAAAAATCTTTAATCATTTTAAAAATAAACAAAAAATTGTTTTTAATTTTTGTTATTTTTTACTACCAACTTATCACTACTTTAAAATTTCAACAAACGAAAGTTTTAAAAAAGAAAAAAAATAAATAGTCTAAGTTCCTAAAAAAATTAAGTTCAAAAGATTAAGGTTAAAGGGAATTAAGGCTAAGGGAAAATGAATAATAAGGCAAGATTGATTTTAAGTTTAATACCTTTTTTTATAATTATACCAATGTTACTTGGAGCAGTTGCTAATTTTGGACCAGATATTACTGGTTCTGATATTTCTTCTGATATTTCTAATATTAAAGAGGTTGGTTTTTATAATGGTGTTGATGAAGTTAGTAGAAATACCGATAATATTGATGATATTGGTTTTGATTCTCGTGAAATTCATTTAGCTTTAAGTGCTCAACCAGGATGGAATGTGGATTATCCAACAGAAACAACTGTTTTATGTATAGCAAGTATAGAACCAGGAAATGGAAATACAACCCCTTTCCAAACACCTAATCTTTTTAGAGATGGTCAATCAGTAAGTAACCCGGATGTTGGAATTTTTAATGTTGGAGATTATAATTATTTTTGTACTTATCTAGAAGCAGATCCTGTTTCAAATACTTTAATTATAAATAAGGGCGAGTCTATTGTTAACTTGCTTTTGAATGATGTTGACGGCGACATTATAGTTGACATTAATGAACAAGTTGAAATGAAAGGCATTTTAATTGTTCCTGCACCACAACCAGAACCACAAGAAGAAAATTCATCTGTAGTTGACCAACAACCAGGAAATGTAACAAATGTTTCTAAAATAGGGCTTTATTCTATTAGTCTTTATCTTGATGGTCAATTAATTAAAGAAGGAAATCGTACTGTTGTAGAAACAGTTAGTTTCAATGAATATGGTTTACATAATATAACTATTAGATATCTTGGCTCAGAAAATTATTCTGCTAGTGAAGAAACACACCAAATAAATGTTAGATATACCCCAACATTAGCATTATTTGCAGACCCTTCTTGGAATGTTAATTATGGAACTGAAACAACTATTTTGTGTCAAGCCAGTGTAGAACCAGGACAAGGAAATAATACACCAGATCAAATTGATTTATATTTATATAAAGATAATATATTAGTTAATAATCCGAATATAGATACTCTTCCTGTTGGAATATATAATTATAGTTGTAATTCAACAGAGGAAGGGGTTATTGGTATTTATAATATTTTAACAATTAGTAAGGAACAATCTGAAGTCAATCTTCTTTTGAATGGAATTGATGGAGACATAATTGTTGATATTGATGACCCTGTTATAATGAGTGGAACTTTAATTATTCCGCAATGTCCTCCTATGGACCAACAACCAGGAAATGCAACAAATGTTTCTAAAAATCCTTATCATATTAAACTCTATCTTGATAATCAATTAATTAATCAAGGTGATTGCAGTTTAGAAAATACAACAAGTTTCAGTGAATATGGAATACATAATGTTACTGTTATTCACGAAGGTTCAGAAAACTATACATCAAGTTATGAAACACATTGGATAACTATAGCCCAAGATATAGAACCTCCTGTTGTTACAATTTTAAGTCCTTTAAATATAAGTTATTTTACAAATGCTATTTTAGTTAATATAATTGCATCAGATAATGTTGCTGTTGACCAAATATGGTTTAGTGTTGATGGTGGAACAAATGTAACCTACTCTTCATCTTTTATAGGATTATTTGCCTTAGGACCACATATTCTTGAGGCTTGGGCAAATGACACTTCTAATAATTTAGGTTATGATTTTGTTATATTTGAAATAAATGTAGATAATCCGCCTGTTGTTACATTATTGAATCCTCCAAATGCTTCAACAGATATTGATGGCGATGTGACTGTTGAATTTATGGTCACAGACGATTGGTCTTCTACACTTGATTGTAATTATTGGTCAAATACATCTGGAAGTTGGGTAATAGATGCAACAAGAACAGTTGCTAATGGAACAAGTGATACTTATGATTATTTAGGATTAGCAGATGGCGCATATGAATGGAATGTTGAATGTATTGATGATTCTATGAATAATGCTTTTGCTCCAGAGAACTGGATATTTTTTGTTAATACAACTATTCCTGATATTGAACCTCCTGTTGTAATATTATTGAATCCTCCAAATGCATCTATTGATAATGACGGAGATGTTACTATAGAATATACTGTAACAGATAATGCTGATTTATTTCTTGATTGTAATATATGGTCAAACACATCAGGAACGTGGAGTATTGATGGTTCACAAGTTGTTAGTAATGGGACAACAAGTCCTTTTGATTATCTTGGCTTGCTTAATGGTGCTTATGAATGGAATGTTGAATGTATTGATGATTCTTCTAATAGTGCTTTTGCACCAGAGAATTGGATATTTATTGTAGATGTTCCTGTTTATGGAGTTGATATCTGGGCTAATGTTTATTATCAAGAAACCTTTCCAAGTGTTGATGCGGCCTATACTATTTATGTAAATAATACTGGAAGTATTGTAAATACTTTCGATCTTACTGTTCAAAATTTAAATGGAGCTGATACTGCTTATGTTAATATAATTCAATTAACTTTAATGCCAGGAGAAGTTGGAACATCAACTTTATATGTTGGTGATGCAACAGTTGGAATTTATGATGTAACTGTTACTGCAATTGACTCTAGTAATCCTGGTGTTTTTGATATAACAAACATAATAATAACAAACGTTACAGCAGTTCCAGACACTATAGCTCCTTGGTATATTAATGAACAAGTAAATCCGCCAAGTCCAACAAATTACAATACAGGGCCTTATATTTTTAGTATTGAATGGCTTGATAATGTTGCTGTAACAAATGTAGTTTTTGAATTTGATGGAACAAATTATACACCTGTATGCATTCCAGTATTGCCTTCAGCAGATTCAATATGCTCTTACACTTTCATAGATCTTGCTGCAGGAACTTATGATTATAAATGGTATGCTTCTGATAGTGCAAATAATTGGAATTCAACCTCATTATTAAATTATGTTGTAAATAAAATAGACCATACAATTCATTTAAGTCTTGATGGAATTGAAGCTGATTTGATAGTGAATTATCCAGCAACAACAACCAGCACAGGTTGGTTAGAAATAATACAAGCAGAAACTAATGCAGTTCTTTATAGAGATGGAATTATTGTTGCTAATGGAAATCCTGCAACAGAAATAGCACAACTTCCTGTAGGAATTTATAACTATACATATTATTATCCTGAATCTCAAAATTATACTGAGCAGACCATAACAAGATGGCTCACTATCCAGAAGGCAACATCAACTTGTACATTATCATTTAATCCATTAAGCCCAATAATTTATACTGATCAACCTTTTATTGCTCAGTGTTCTTGTACAAATCCCGAAGAAAGTGCAAAAATGTATAGAGATAATTTTGATTTTACAACAGAGATTGGAATGCCTATAACACTTGCTGCAAATCCAACTGGTTATAATTATGTTTGTAATGTAAGTGAGACACAAAATTATACAGGGGCAAGTGATAGCGATATTTATATTATTAATAAGGCAGACCATACAATTCATCTTGCTTTAGATGGAATTGAAGCTGATTTAATTGTACAATATCCTATAACAACAAATGCAACAGGTTGGTTAGAAATTACTCAGAGTTTAGGTAATGCTCTTCTTTATAGAAATAATCAACTTATAGCAATAGGAAGTCCAGCATCAGATATTACACAACTTCCTGCAGGAATTTATAATTATACTTATTATTATTCTGAATCTCAAAATTATACTGAGCAGACCATAACAAGATGGCTTACTGTTAATCAGGCTATAACAACTCTAACATTAAATGCCCAGCCATCATGGAATGAATATGTTGGAACAGAAACAAATATAACTTGCCAAGCAAATACAAATGAAGTTCTTGTCAATCTTTATAGAGATGACGTTCTTGTAGCATCTGGTTATAATATTATTTTTGAAACAAACACTCTTCCAGCAGGCAGTTATGTTTATGTTTGTAATACATCAGGAAACCAAAACTGGACAGCAGCTAGTGTAACCAACACCCTGATCATCAATCCACTTCTTGCAGGAGAAGTTCATCTTTATTTGAATGGAATCGAAGACAATTTAACAATTACTTATGAAACCCAGAGCAATGCAACTTCAACAACACCTTATGGTTATGTAACGCTTTATAGAGATGGAATTGTTGTTGCTAATGGAACATCTCCACAATCTGAAATTGCAACATTTGCAGCTGGAGTTTATAATTATACAGCTGTTTCAAGTGGCGACATAACACATGATTCAGCCTCAATAACTTATTTCTTAACAATTAATAAAGCGCCACCATCTTTAACTTTATTGCTCGATAGTCTTGATGCTGACTTAATAATTATCGAAGGCGATACAGTAAATCAAACTGGAATACTTAATATACCAACAGAAGGAAATCTTATATTATATAGAAATGGATTTATTTTTGCTTCAGGACCAACACCTCTTACACAAATTACAACATACAATTCACCTAATGTTTATAATATAACAGTCTATTATGCAGGAAATGAAAATTATACAGAAGGAAGTGCAATGCATTGGTTAACTGTTTTGGAGGCCAATCATGATATTGGTGTTGATGATATTGTTCTTCTTAAGGAAGTTAATAATATTAATGTAACAGTTTCATCATCTACAGCTTATTGGAATGATTTAATTTTTGTCAAAGCAAATATAAGTAATGTAGGAAATAAAAATGAAACAAATATTGAAATTGCATTAGAAGATAATTCCATCCAAGTAGATTCACAATTTATTAATCTAAATATAGGGGAAACAAAAGAAATTACATTTATCTATACAGCTACAACAGATAATTGGCATACAATAAAAGTTAAAGCCCTTCCTATAGTTGGAGAAACAAATCTTGTAAATAATGAACAAAGCGAGGCTATAGAAGTTTGGCAAATTTGTAATGTTATTGATTGTAGTATTTTCAGACCAATCACAAATCAATCATCTTATGTATTAGGAGAAAATTTTATTACAAGAGCTCCTTTAAGCAATCTTTGGGCAACTAAAGCATTTTATGATATTAAAGTTAAATTAGATGTCAGTTCAGGACTTACAATTTTATCAACATGGCCACAAACACAATACATAGATCTTCCAGCAGGCGGATTTGACATAGCTTATTGGAATGTCACATCAACAACAACTGGAACAAAAACACTAACAGCTTGGGCTGGAAATACTGAATATTCAGATAATAAACAAATTCAAATTATATAAAAAATAAAAAATGGAAAGAATAGAAACAAAAATAATTGAAGTTGATGAAGAAACATTTAATAGAAAATATTTGACAGAAAATAGAAAACCATTTGAATGCCCATCACTAAAAGTGGTTTTAGCAGAAGAAAATGAAAAAATCTCAGTGAAATTTAAAAATGGTTTTATTTTACCATTTAAAGCAGGAGATCTTTATTGCCTTGCTGAAAAAAATTATTGCTCACCACACATTAAAAACATCCCATCTAAAGACAGAAAATTCCGAGCAATTTGTCCACAAGGTCACACTTTAGAATTGTCTGTAAAAAATTTTAAAAAAAATCCCTATAATAATATTATTTAAAATGAAAAATAAAATAAAAGCAAAAATCATAGGAATTGCATTTTTAGTCGTAGCTATACTGGCAATTATAACGGTCTTTG
Source organism: Candidatus Woesearchaeota archaeon (assembly GCA_964493265.1). Lineage (GTDB taxonomy): Archaea > Nanobdellota > Nanobdellia > Pacearchaeales > UBA284 > DAOWHW01. The sequence goes on along the minus strand of CAZBLY010000013.1, from coordinate 10,838 downwards.
CTTCAACTGTTCAAGCTGCTCCATGTGGCGGTAATAAAGATATAACATATTCGCCAATGAATCTTACGGTTGGTCAGGCATTCACATTAAGATATATAGATTATGATGGAAATATAGGTGGCCAGGTTTGGTTAGATTGGACACCTAATTCTGGACTTGGCATTCTTTTTGGAGTTAATCCATCTACTTTAGTTGACTTTGGATTTGGAGAAGGTTATACTTCTTGGATGATGAATTCAACCAGTCCAGGAAATTATACAATTAATATTACAATATTATATGAAGGAAATTGCACTGTTCAAAGAAATATTACAATTCCAGGAATAGTGGATCCTCCAGCCCTAAGTTTAAGTTATTTACTTGTTCCAGGAAATATTATTGCAAAACAAGACCAAGGATTTACATTAACAATAATAAATTCAGGACCTGGAGATGCTTATAATGTTGACGGAATAACAACCCTTTCAAATAATGGAATAATTGATAGTTTTAATTATATAACAATAATTTCTGGAGCAACAGAAACAAGAAACTTTAATATTAATACAGATTACTGTGGAACTCAAACTTTAGAATCAATAGTTAATTATGAAGATTCTGCAGGTTATAGTTATGTCCCAGAATCTACTAATACCAATATAAATGTTGTAGGTTCAGATCTTGTAATTGATTCATTTGATATTTCAACAACCAGCATAGTTGAAGGCCAAAGTGTTGAATTTAATGTTAGTGTAACTAATTCAAACAGAACAACATCAGTAGATGCTACTAATGCTGTTGTAAGAATTTATAGAGGAACCGAGGTTATAACAACAATTTCTTTAGGACAAATTAATGTTAGTGATACAATACAAGGAGCAATAGTTTGGAGTGCTGCAGGACCAGGAACATATACTCTTGTTGCTATAGTTGATTCTGATAACGAATGTGGTAATTGGGCAAATAACTTTACTGCATCAAACACCTTAACAATTATCCAATCCGGCTCTGGAGGTGGAGGCGGAGGCGGCGGAGGAGGAGGTGGTGGAAACGCTGCTGTCTGTGGTAATGGTATTTGCGAATATGGCGAATCATATGGTTCTTGCCCAGAAGATTGTCCTTATCAACCAGGTGAAGGAGAAGAAGAGGAAGAACCAGTAACATGTGAAGGGGAAATAACTTTGATAAGTAATGATGGAATGGCCACCTTAATCATACCAGACTGTTCAAAAATAAAACTTAATGATAATATAATAAGCAATCCTCAAGATGTCCTTAGTTTGAGAGCTTCAGGAGTTGATAATAATATTCCAGGAAATATGATGTTAGAAAGAGCATATGATATTTTTCCATCACACATCACTTTTGAACCAAATGCAGAGATAAGAATAAGATACCATGATGATGAAGAAAAAGGCAGACTTTTCATTATTGTTTATGATGAAATAAAAGAAGAATGGACAACTTTAGATAGTATTAATGACCAAGAAAATAATATTGTGATTGCACAAACGGGTCATCTTTCAACATTTGGCTTGGCAACAAGCTATCTTCCAAGTCTTACAGGATTAGCAATTCTTGATAATGCCCTATATTTCATAAATGACAATTGGTGGTTTGTTCCTGCATTAATAATTGGAATTTTCATAATCTGGCTTCTTATAACAGTATATAGAAAGAGAAAATAATAACATGGCTATATTATCTGAATTAGAATTGGCTTTAGTAAATTCTTGGAGTAAAGAAACTAGTCTTGATCCAGATAATTGGGCTCCCGCTAATTCTGCTTTGGGACAGTGTGCTGTTACTGCATTAATAATTAATGATTATTTGGGGGGAGAATTAGTCTGGGCAGAAGTTTCTCTTCCAAATGGAGAAAAGATATCGCATTATTTTAATCTAATAAATAAAAAGGAAATTGATTTAACAAGAAAACAATTTCCAAAAGGAGCTAAAATTCCAAAAGGTATTAGTAAAAAGAAAAATTTTTCCACTACTAGAGAATATGTTTTATCACATTCAGAAACTCAGAAAAGATATGAAAAAATAAAAAAAGAAGTTCAAAAATATTTTAATTTTAAAAGATAATTTATTTCCAAACCCCTGCTATTTTTTCTCCACAATAAGGACATTTACCGTCGATAAGTTTATTCTCAAAAACAAGAAAATTCTCGCGAACAATTACAGACTTTTTACAAGAAGGACAGAAAGTTGTTGAACCTTCTTTATCATTGATGTTTCCAGTATAAACATAATTTAATCCAGCATCCATCGCAATCTTGCGCGCTTTAATAACAATCTCTGGCTTTGTTGGTTTTATGTCTAACATCTTATAAGTTGGATAGAAAGCTGAGAAATGTAAAGGAACATCAACATTAAGATTTTCTTTTATCCAATCAACAATCTCTTTAATTTCTTTCTCGCTGTCATTATAACCGGGAATAATTAAATTTGTTAATTCAATCCATATCCCTTTCTTATGCATAATTTTTATCGCTTCTTCAACAGGCTTTCTCCATCCGCCAGAAACTTTTCTATAAAAAGAATCACTTCCTTTAAAATCAATATTACTTGCATCAAGATATTTACAAAGCTCTGCAATTGGTTCTGGATTAATAAAAGCGTTTGTAACTGTTGTATTTTTAATTCCTTTTTGTTTGGCTAATTTTGCAATATCTAACATATATTCATAAAAAATTGTTGGTTCTGTATATGTATAACTAATTATTTTAACTTCTCTATTTGTGGCTTCTTCTATAACTCTTTTTGGTTGCATAGAAAAAGAAGAGGTTTCTTCTGGTTTAGATTGAGATATCTGCCAGTTTTGACAATAAAGACAGTGTAAGTTACATCCAGGTGTTGCAATACTTAATGCTTGTTGTGATGGAAAAAAATGATAGAATGGTTTCTTTTCAATTGGATCCAACCCTATGGAACAAGGCCTTTCATAAACTAAACTATATAATTTACCGTCGACATTTTCACGAACACCACAATTTCCCCTTTCACCTGGCTTAATCACGCAGAATTTTGGACAGAGTTGACATTGAATAATATTTTTTTTATCTTTTAATTTTTTATAATACAATGCCTCTTTTTTGTCTGTCATCTTTATAATGTTTTGGCAATTTCAATCTCAGTATTAGAAATAGCGCAACCCTTGTATTTGGTTGCATAAAGAATTGCTCTTAAAGATTCTCTTGAATTGGCTGGCAACTTAATTATTCCTTTTTTATATGCAATAAAAGCCAATTCAGAAGAACGAATTATTTTAAATTTTCTAAAAAAATCATAATTAATTCTTTCTGTTTTAACTTTTTTATGAAGTTTTTTCTCAAATAATTTTCTTAAATTTTCAGGAGCTTCACATAACATTCTTGTAGTTCTTTCATCAATAACAATGGCTTTCTTTTTTGTATCAATTAAATTAAATAAAGCAAGGCAAGAAGTTTCGCCTTCATGAAGGAGTCTTATATGTTCTCCTTGAGTTTTAAATGTTTTATTAGCTACATCAATTATTCTTTTTGTTTCTTTTTTTAATTGTTCATTATCTACCAGGGTTAAAATTTTTTTATTTATAAGGGATTTAATCGTCAGAGCCTCCAACATAAATCTTTTTATTTTAAGAGGTTTGTCAATAATTTCTTTTTTAACAGCTCCAGGAATATAAAATTCTCCGCCAAAAGCTTTTTTTAATGGTTCAAGTGTATAAAGAAGATTGTTCAAAGCCAAAGTGATTATAGATCCTGAATCAAAAATTAAGGCTTTTTTTGAATTTATCATTTTTTCTTTTTTTATTTTATGTAAATAAACTTCGCGTAAACTTTATTCTTTCTTTAATTGGGGTAGTTAAACTGAGAGTAACGTCGGCAATTCCAGTTTTTCCAATATATTCTGCAAGTTCAAACTGAGTTATTCCAAGAAGTCTGGAAGTTTCTGCTCTTGAAATACCGTGTTCATAGATTCTTGATGCTTTATTTATTTGAGCCATTCTAAAAACATCTTTAATATAATGTTTTAGACTTCCGCTTATATTGTTGGCTGCTTTTCTTATATTTTGCATATCTTCGTGAAATGTTTTTATATTATTTTTTTCAAGATGTTCTATAGCTTTATCAATATCTTTACTAACTCTAGAAAGAAAAACTTGCCAATCTTTATGTTGTTTATAGTCTTTACGCGCAATAATCTTGCTTAAAGCATATATAGTTACTGCAATAACAATGCTGTCAGGATCTTTATAGATAGAAACCCCATGAATGGTTCTATTTGACATATCTCTAAGAAGCAAGACATCTTCTGTTTTCAGAGCTTTCCTAGTGTTTTTCAAAATAAGAAGAATATTTTTTCTCTCAACCTCTTTTTCTAATACAACCATATCTCTATCTAACAAATAATTTATTTAAAGGTTTCTAAGAAGACTAAAAAAGTTTAAAAGATAATGTCCCCTTATAATCAAATAAAATAAGATGTTAAAAAAGAAGTCAAAAATAAAGAAAAAAAGTGAATTAGGAATAGCTGCAGAAAAAGATGAATTTAGTGAATGGTATACTCAAGCTATTATCAAAGCTGATCTTGTTGATTATAGCCCTGTTTCTGGTTGTATGATTTTCAAACCTTTTGGATATAAAATCTGGGAAATAATTAAACAAGAAACAGATAAAAAGTTTAAGAATATTGGAATAAAAAACGTTTATTTTCCTTTATTTATTCCAGAATCACTTCTTAAGAAAGAAACAACCCATCTAAAAGGATTTTCACCAGAAGTTGCTTGGGTAACAGAAGCAGGCAATACAAAATTACAAGAAAGATTAGCTATTAGACCAACAAGTGAGGCAATAATGTATGCTTCTTATTCAAAATGGATCAGAAGTTGGAGAGATCTTCCTTTAAAATATAATCAATGGAATAATGTTGTAAGGTGGGAATTCAAACATCCAATTCCTTTTTTAAGAACTAGAGAATTTTTATGGAATGAAGGCCATACTGTTTTTGCAACAAAAAAAGAGGCATTAAAAGAAGAAAAACAAATTCTAGAAATATATAATGATATTCTTAGAGATTATATGGCAATAGCAGGTTTCATAAGTAAGAAAACAGAGTCAGAAAAATTTGCAGGGGCTGAATTTACAAAAGCAATAGAATGCCTGCTTCCTAATGGCAGGGTTGTTCAAGGACCTGACTTTCATCACGATAGCCAAATCTTCTCAAAGGCTTTTAACATTCAATTTTTAAACAAACAAGGCAAAAAAGAATATGCCTGGCAAAACACATGGGCAATAACAACGAGAATAATAGGTATTATGCTAGCAATCCATGGTGATAACAAAGGTCTAATAATCCCGCCAAAAGTTGCTCCAATTCAAATAGTTATAATTCCAATTTTTAAAACACAAGATAAACCAAAAGTTTTAAAGAAAGCCAAAGAATTGAAAAATAAACTCAATAAATTTAGAATTTTGCTTGATGAAAGAGAGGATTATACGCCAGGTTATAAATTTCATGATTGGGAGATGAAAGGAATCCCAATAAGGATAGAAATAGGGCCAAAAGATATAGAAAAGAACCAAGTAATCATAGTTAGAAGGGATAAAGGAGAAAAAGAAACTGTAAAAATAAAAAATATTGATAACAAAATTCCTAAAATCCTCGACGACATTCAGAAAAATCTGCTAAAGATATCAGAAAGCATGTTAAAGAAAGGAACAACAACAGCAAAAAATATGCTAGAATTAATCAAAGCTATTAAAAATAAAAAATTAGTTATAAGTGAGTGGTGTGGCAATAAGAAATGTGAAGATTGGATTAAAACTAAAATAAAGGGGGCTAAAATTATAGGAATAAATGAGCAAGATAAGGCAAAAGGCAAATGTGTTTATTGTGGAGAAAATTCCCAATATGTTGTTTATATAGCAAAAAGTTACTAATCACAATGAAAGAAAAAATTATTGGAAGAGGGGCAGAAGCTTTGTTAATCAAGCAAGGCAACATTCTTCTAAAAAGACGGGTCAAAAAAGGCTATCGTCATGATCAGCTTGACCTTATGTTAAGAGTAGGGAGAACAAGACATGAAGCCAGGTTACTTAAAAAAGCTAGCCAATTTATTCCAACACCAATAATTAAAGCACTTGATGGCATGACAAAAAGAAGATTATATCCAGAAACCGAGATAGAGATGCAATTTATTCCAGGAAAACTTCTTAGTGAGAATCTTGATAAATTTTCAATGCCAAAAGCCCTGCAAATTTGTGAACAGATAGGAAAAAATGCCGCCTTAATTCATGATAAAGATATTATTCATGGTGATTTAACAACAAGTAATATGATTTTAAAAGGCAAGGATATTTATTTTATTGATTTTGGCTTAGGTTTTCATTCAGGAAGAGCAGAAGATAAAGCTGTTGATATTCATCTCTTGAAACAAGCTCTTGAATCAAAACACTTCAAAAGATCTTCAAAATATTTTAATTCTGTAATTAAAGGTTACAAAAATTCAGAAAAATATAACTTAATTATGGAAAAACTTAAAAAGGTGGAAGCCCGTGGTAGATATAAGGCTAAAAGGGAAAATGTCTATTGATTTCATAAATTCCCCTTAAATATTTAACAAATGGGTCGAGTAAAATCACTGTCAATTAAGAGAACAACTAGAAAAGTAATAGAGGAATATCCAAATTTATTTACAGATGACTTTGAAAAAAATAAATTACTACTAAACAAAACAATTGAAACAAACAAAAGAACTAGAAACAGTATTGCAGGATATATAACTAGATTAATCAAAAAGAAAAAAGCAAATAAAAAATAAGCAAATACCAAATCATACTAAGCTTTGTCTGCTTAGAACACAGAAAACAAAACAACAAACAAAAACACAAAATTTGATGGAGGTTAAAAAAATGACTGAAAAAACAAAAACAGATGAAAACACTGTATTCATTGGCGGAAAACCTTTTATGAACTATGTAACTGGCGTAGTAATGCAATTTACAACCAAAGGGGCTAAAGAAGTAGCAATAAAAGCCCGAGGAAAGTTCATAGCAAGAGCAGTTGATGTGGCTGAAGTTGCAACAAAAAGATTTCTTAAAGAACAGGGAATTGAAGTAAAGGATATAAAAATTAACAGTGAAGAATTTGAAAACAAAGAAGGTAAAAAAGTCAATGTATCAACAATAGAAATAGCTTTAATTAAAAAATAAAGCCGGTTTTATTTTTTTCTTTTCTTTTTTTATTTTTTTCAATTTTTATTTTTTATTCAACAATTCAATATTTTTCTTCATGCAATAGTAAAGCAGCCCCTATAAATATGGCAAAAATCAATAAAATTATCCATGCTGCTGTCCATCCTGAAAAAAATGTCCCTATAGAACCGCCAGTAATTGTAGGAATCAAGGAACTAACTAAAAAAGTTCCAAAAGTTAGAACTATTGCTAAAAATAAAAACAATATTGGAAATCTTTTATCTCTCATTTTTCAAGTGCCGGTAAGGAGATTTGAACTCCCGACCCCGAGCTTATGAGACTCGTGCTCTAACCAGCTGAGCTATACCGGCAAATAAAAGAAACAATCAAAATTTAAAAATCTTTAGTAATTATAAAAAAGAACTAATTTCTCGTCGGAATCTCGTAAAAATAAAGAATCCCCATCATTATTCCAAACAACAGGGCAGCTTCCAGTTTCATCCCAATACAAATCTGTTTCAGAATTTTTACCAGATCCAGAATGTAAGATAAAATAAGAATCGTATTTTAGAATAAAATCTCCAAATACATAAACATGACGAGCAGAATCTTTTATTATCCATTCATTCATATTAATATCTTCGCAATTATTTTTAATGATGACATATTCGTCATTTGCATTATCACAATCACTTCCTTCAGCATCATAATTGAATTTTTGTATAGAAAAACATTTAAAATATGGGCTTTTTTCAAAAAGACACCCTTCTGCATTTTTTGTCATAGAATCAAAAACAGATTTATATTTCATATTTGGTTCAATAATAAGAACAGAAGCCAAACCTTCATTAACAAGCATTAAATTAACAAAGCCGCCATAATTTTCAGGATTTATATTATAATTTAAAAATACGTATCTTAATTTGCGACCATATTGATCTAAACTTTGCATATCTCTCTCAAGCCATATTGTTTTATTGTAAATTAATTCTGAAAGTCTTTGTTTAGCTTCTTCATAACATCTTTCTCCTTTTTCTGCAGTATTAATATGTAAAAATCTTATTCTATCTCCATTGTCAATTTCTATCGTATCCCCGTCGATAACTTTAATAACTTTAGCAGATTCAAGAATTCTTTGTGTGGTTGGTTGCTGAATACAACCTGAAACTAAAAATATTACAAGTATTAATAAAATAATTAGTTTTTTCATTTTAAATTAAATGCCCCTACTGAGATTCGAACTCAGATCACCGGCTCCGCAAGCCAGCAGTCTATCCATTAACCTATAGGGGCCTGAAAGAATAAAGAATAAAGAATTAAAAAACTTTCTTAAAAAAGCTTTTCTTGTTTTTCTGTTTCTATAATCGCTTCACCATACTCTCCATCAAAACCTGGCTTGACTTTTATTTTTTCTTCGCGATTCTTAATTATTATTTTAGCAATTTCCTTTGTTGTTACTTTTCTGAGTTTTTCAAAAGGAATATTAAGAAGAATATTGAATTCATTTTCAAAAGCATCAATTAATTTATAACTTTAGCAAGCAATTCATGTAATGGTAATAAAGTTTTAAAGGGGGAAGCATTTTTTGGTTTATAACTTTCTGGGCGATCAGCTAATTCTTCTAGACGATGCTCAACACCTATTGTAAGAGGTTTATGACATACAGGGCAGATATTATTATATTTTTTAATTGCTTCTTTTGGCGAGCATGAAAAATGACATAAACGATGGCCATCAAAATGATATTTACCATAAGCAGGATTAACTTCGATTGTTCCCATATAACCTTTTTTTGTCCTTATTGCTTTGATTAAATTTTTATAAGTTAGTTTTGGCAAATCAAAAATTGTTGCTTCTCTTCCAATACGCCAAGGCCAAAAACTATGCAAATCTGAAAAAGACAATGTTGTATATTTATCTAATTTACTAAGCCGCCAATTCATTTTTGGATCAGAACTTAAGCCGGTTTCAAAAGCATGAATATGTTTGATTTGATCACCAAAAGCTTCTTCAAAAGAATCAAAACCAGATTTACTTCCTAATAAACCAAACCAAGGTGTCCAAATATGGGCAGGAATAATTTCTATATCCTCTGAAATAGCTTTTAGAGATTTTGTAACTTCTATTATACTTTTACCAAAAATTGGCCTGCCATCATAATCAACTCTTCCAATTTTTTTAAAATATTCAGTTATTTTCTCAACAATTTTAAAATTAGGGGCAAGAAGAAGAATATGTATGCGTCTTCCTTTATCTTGGGTATACATTAAAGAAATCTCTGTTTGTAAAATAAAAGGAAATCCTTTCTTTGTTCTAAGAATTCCAGTTCCATCATCTTTCAATTGTTCCTTTAGTTCAGCAAACCATTCTGGATGTGTAAAATCTCCTGTTCCAAGCAAATCAACACCTTTTATTTTTGCCCATTTTTCAAGATTTTCAATACTTAATTGATTGGATGTGGCTCTACTAAAACGGCCATGAACATGTAAATCAAATATTATTCTCATTTTATCAGATATATTTGACTATAATATTATTTAAATATTATTGAGTTTTTATGTTTTTTGCTGAGGGAAAATGAAACTTTACACTGCAGGACCTTTTGTTCCTTATAAAAATTATAAAGATTGGAGGGATTTTTTAATTGAAAAAGTGCCAAATCATCAATTTATAGATCCAAGAAATAATAATCAAACTAGCCCAATGTTTTTTGCTAAAGAAGACCTTGAATCTGTTATTAAATCTGATGGACTTGTTCTTTATAGACCAACCATAGGAGAATATATAGGTGCAGCTTGGGAACATGGAATTGCTTGTGGCGTAAATGCAGTAAGTAAAAAAAAGATTCCAACAATTTATATTGACGAGATGATGTTTCCTCATCCCGTTTTAAGTGCTTCGGCAAAGAGAACATTTACAAAAATAGAAGGTGCAGCAGTTTATTTGAATCATTTAAAAACTTGGGATAAAGAATTTGAAGCAATTTATGCTTTTATTAAATGGGAAAAAGAATATTATTTAAAATTAAAAAAAGAAAAATAGAATGTTAAATCATAAAGGTAAATTAATTACATTTGAAGGGCCAGAAAAATGTGGTAAAACTACTTTATGGAATTTTTCTGAGAATTATCTAAAAGATAAGGGGTTGGATGTTATGGTTAGTAGAGAACCTGGCGGAACAATAGTTTCTGAAATAATAAGAAGACTATTGCTTAATCCTGATTTTAAAATAGCAGATAGAGCCGAATTAGCTTTATATGAAGCATCTAGAAGTCAACATGTTAAAAGATCTCTGATTCCATTTTTAAAAAAAAATTATATTATTTTATTAGATAGATTTTATGACAGCACATTAGCATATCAAGGTTTTGGAAGAGAGATTAATATTAAAATTATTGATGATATGAATAAATTCTTTTCATATGGATTAGAACCTGATTTAACTTTTATTATTGATATTCCTGTTGAAGAAACTTTTAAAAGAATGACAAAACAAAACAAAACAAAAGATAGAATTGAACAAGAAACAAAGGATTTTCATAAAAAAGTAAGACAAGGTTATTTAAAAATTGCTAAAAAATATGATAGGTGTATTCTGATTGATAATTCAGGGCAAATTGAAAATGCTGAAAAAGAAATTAAAAAACATCTTGATGAATTCTTAGAAAACTATTTTAA
>CAZBLY010000012.1:16355-18283 GCA_964493265.1 Candidatus Woesearchaeota archaeon | reverse complement strand
AAATAAAAACTTAAAAAAATAATGAAAGGAGGTAAAAAATAAAATGGGTCTTTTTGGCATAGCTATTTCAGGATTAATCGGTGGAATAATTACTATTATTTTTGGCGTGCTTGTTCTTGCATTTCCAAAATTCTTGCGATATTTAGTAGGAGGTTATTTTATATTGGCAGGAATTTTAGCAATTTTAGCAACAATATAAATATCAAATAAATAATAGAAATAAAAAAAGAAAAAATTTAGAATTAGAATTTTTTGAATTTGCTTGTTAATTCAATTAAATCAACATGTCCTAAAAAGACAGCTCTGCAGCAATATCTTTCTAAACCAAGGTCATCAAGAACTTTTTTGGGATTTTCTCCTTTAGCTACTCTTTCTTTGAATTTCTCCCATAAATGCGCAATTGGCTTGCCACAACTAAAGCAACGTATTGGTATTATCATTTTTTTATTTTTACTCTATATTTATCTTATTAAAATATATTTAAATCTATCTCTTACTTTTTTGTCTTTTTGCTCTGGCTTTACTATCGCCAGGCTTACACATTTCTTTTCTTCTTGTATCTGCAACTAATAAGAACCTATCATATCTTAAAAATGCTGCTTTCAGGTCTTGGTTTTTTGTAAAAGCTATTAAGGCGCGGGCAATAGCAAGTCTGGAAGCCTCAATTTGACTTTCCATCCCTCCGCCGTGAACAACAATGAATATGTTAATTTTTTCCATCTGCTCTTTTAAAATTTGTTCTGCAATTATTAATGGCTCTTTTAATGTAAGTTGTTGAAATTTATTAAAAATTTCAATTGGTTTTTGGTTTATTCTTATAATTCCAGTTCCTTCTTTAATTGTTGCTCTAGCTATGCTTCTCTTTCTACTGCCTTTAATTACTAAATCCTTAAATTTTTTGTCTTTTTTTATCTTAGATTTTGTTTTTCTTGGCATTTTTTTATTTTTGTCTAATTAAATAAGATAATCTTTTTAATGTAATAAAATTTAATGGTTCTTTCTTGAACACAACTAATTTTTCAGCTTTTTCATATTTTTCAGGAACACCAATATAACATTTAACCCGTTTAAATGCTTCTCTTCCTCTTGACTTTTTAATCCCAACCATCCCCCTAATTGATCTTCTTAAAATATGTTCTGATTTTCTTGGATAATGAGGTCCTTTTTGTACTGAACGACCAAGAGCAAATCTTTCTGCGTGTTTTTTTAAAATTTCTCTGGGTTTTCCTATTATTATTGCTTCTTCACTATTAACTATTATAATATCATTTCCTTGTAAGGCTTTTTTAGCAGCAAAAGTAGCAAGTCTACCCATTACAGACCCTTTTGCATCAATAACAATTTCTCTTATAAATTTTTCTGACATTTTTTTATTTTTTAAGTGATTATTCTTATATTTATTCCCTTAAATTGAGATATTTTATCAGCTAGTTCTTTTATAGTCAAAATATCAGCTTTTTTTATTAATTTTTCTCTTGCTTTTTTAGAGATTTTAAATGTGGCTATGGTCAATTTATGATTAAGAAGCCCTTTACTAAGAATTTTTCCTGGAACAACTATAACTTCATCTGGTTTAGTTATTTTATTTATTTCGCTTATATTTATTTGAACTGACTTGCTAACAGGATAAGAAAGATGTTTGGCTATCTGATGCCATATTGGTTTTGGTTGTTTATTTAAAAAAATTATTAGTTTTCTTACTTCTGGATTTGATTTTTTTTCAATTCTCTTCTTAATTTTTGTCTTACTCAATGTTTTCATTTTTTATCTTGATTTTATTCTATTTTTATTTTATTCTATTTTTTATGCGGGAGACAGGGTTCGAACCTGCGCAGGCACTAAGCCACATGGGCCTTAGCCATGCCCGTTTGACCACTCCGGCACTCCCGCGCTTAAAATGATTTATTATTTATTCTGTTTTTATTTTG
>CAZBLY010000012.1:13673-16255 GCA_964493265.1 Candidatus Woesearchaeota archaeon | reverse complement strand
ATTTTTTGTATTTTTTAATTGCTTTGTTGAATTCTTTATCAAAATCCTTAAGATTTTGATCTAAAACTTTTATTGAATCAATAAAAATTTCTTCTGGTTTAAGTTGGCCAAAAGTTTCTATGAAAAAAATAAAATCTTCTTTACTTGGTTCTATATTTATTGAACATTTTTCTTTTTCTTTAGAAAATTCAACGCAAGCATCACAAATATCGCATTTAAGAGGATCTATTGATATTTTATTATTTTTCATAGTTATTGCTTTTCTTGGACATACATTAACACATTCATTACAACCTTCGCAATCTTTAATTTGAATAACCGGATAAGAATTAAACCAAATCAAACCTGGAGTGTGTTTTGCATGTTCTTTTCCTGTTCCTAGAATAGCTTCAGTAGTTAAAACAAGTTCTTGATCTTTATTAAGTAAAACAATAGGCATTTCAGGATAAACAACTTCTGCACCTTTTCCTTTAAGATCTTTAGCATAAACCATGCCAGGCCCTTTTACCTTTAATTTAAAAGAAGCTGTACATTTTAAACATCCTTTACCTTTACAAGAACATTCTTTGCGTGATTTGAAAGTTTTTGTTGCTTTTATTGGAACTAAACCAAGTCTATGAGCAATCATTTCATCATAAAGAGCTGAATCATTTTTATAAAATTCAACTGTATCAATAGCCAAAACAGGAATTTCTAAAACACTCCTCCGAATAGAATTGGCTATACTATTATTTATTTCTTTAACTAAAAAAACAATTTTTTCTTTTTCTTTTGAAATTTTTTCTATTTTTATTGCCATTTTATCTTATTTTGTGTTTTGTTTTATTTAATATTATTTTATTTTGTTTTATTTTTTATGTTAATTTGCGTTTTTATGTTCTCCTTCCACGTTTTCCGCCTTTTGGTTTTGGCCCTCCTCTTGGTATCGGTGTAACATCTGTAATGTTCAGGATTTTTAAACCTTGTCTCGCCAAACTCTTAATTGCTGCATTTGCTCCAGGACCAGGCGATGGCCCTAATATGCCTCCTTTACCTGAAATTCTAACATAAACAGCTCTAATTCCTTGATCTTTGGCTTTTTCAGCTGCTCTTTTAGCAATAAACATAGCCACTGTTGGATTTGCTTTTAATCTATCATGTTTTGTAACTTCTCCTCCAGATACTGATGCTATTGTGGTTCCAGCCATATCAGTCACATGAACAATCGTATTATTATAAGTTGCTTTAATATAAACAATTCCCGTCCCTAGTAAAATTTTTTCTGCCATTTTATTTTTTTTCTTGTTTTTCCTCCTGTATTTTTTGTGGTTCTGATTGTTTTAATTGTTCTGGCTGTTTTATTGATTGTTCTGGTTGTTTTGCTGATTGTTCTGTTGATTGTTCCATTATTTTTTCTGTTGCTTTTTTCTTTTTCTGTTTTTTCACAACTGAAATTTTATTTTCTTCTTCTATTCTTACAATATAAGATGGAACATTCATTATCCTATTTGCAATTTTAATTTTTTTATGGACAATCAACTGTCTTGATTCTCTTAAAGATTTTGCAAGCTTTTTTTTGAAAACAATTGTCTGAAGTCTTCTTTCAAATAATTTTTCTTTTGTTAAATCAAGAACATCATCTATGGTTGCTCCTGACTTAATTAAACCTAATTTTGCAAGACGATTAAAGAAAATCTCTTGCTCTTCTGGATGGATAATTAATTTTTTTGCCTGTGCTCTGATTTTATCAATATAACCTTCAGAATGCCATATTTCTTTTTTGTTTTTTAATCCGAATTTATTGACAAAAGATTTCTCTTCACTAATTCTATTTTTATCAAAAGGGGTTCTTGGTCTTTTGAATTGTTTATGATTTTTTCTTGGATCTCCCATTTTGTCTTTTTTGTCTTTTTTTGTTTATTTGTTTTTTATTTATTATTTATTTTTTTATTTAGATTTGCCAGGTTTAACTTTTGCACGACTTACACCAACTGCTCTGCCTTTTCTAAAATGTGCCCTAGTACGCTGCCCTCTTACAGGCAATCCAGCAGCATGTCTAACCCCTTTGTAACTTTTAGTTTTTTTCATTCTTCTTATATCAAATTCTTTTGTTAAATCTAAATCTATTGAAATAAAGTGTTTATCTGTTCCTGTTTCAATGTCTCTTCTTCGATTAAGAAGCCATTGAGGCAGATTGGGATTTTTAGCAAATTCTAATATTTTTTTTATTTCTTCCTCTTTAAGAGTATGAATTTTTCTATTCTTATCTATTCCTAAGGTCTTACATATTGCATTAGAAAAAGCCCATGAAATTCCTTTTATTCTAGTTAATCCTGAATAAATTGTAAGTCTTCCAGGAATATCTGTTGAAGCAATTCTTAATAAACTATCTTCTTCAACTTCTTTTTTATAATGTTTAGATTTTTGCTCTTTTTCTTGTTTTTCTTGTTTTTCTTGTTTTTGTTGCTTTATTTCCTTCTGTTCTTTTGGTTCTTTTTCTTGTTTTTGTTGTTTTTCTTGTTTTTGTTCTTTTGGTTCTTTTTCTTGATTTTGTTGTTTTTCTTGTTTTTGTTCTTTTGGTTCTTTTTCTTGATTTTGTTGTT
>CAZBLY010000012.1:5150-13573 GCA_964493265.1 Candidatus Woesearchaeota archaeon | reverse complement strand
TTCTTTTTCTTGATTTTGTTGTTTTTCTTGTTTTTGTTCTTTTGGTTCTTTTTCTGTCATTTTTGTTTTTAAGCTACGAATAATTTATATCTTACTTCTTGTGTTAATTCCTCTATTAATTTTTTTTCCACCACTTTTTTGGGATCTGGCAGATTTTTTAATCTTTTTTTCATGTTTTCAAATGATGTAAAAAGTTTTTTCTCCCGTTCTTCTAAAATAAGTTTAGTATATTTTTTACCGAACCCAGGAAGTAATTCTAATTGATGAAGTCTTGTATTGACCTCTCTAGCAACATTAAAGAAATCAACAAATCTTTTTTCCTGTTCTTTTATAATTTTTTCAACAAAATCCTTAATTTGAAGCTTTGCAGTTTCTGTTATTTTTTCTTTATTTAATCTTCCACGAATAAAATAAATTTTATCTCTTTTAGATGGACCTATATAAACTTCTTCTTTTAATTGAAATTTAGCCCCTTTTCTAGGGACTAATTCTAGAAGTGTAAAATATGATATGCCTATGGCTTGAGCTATTGGAATCCTCTTCATTTCTAGAGGATAGCCATTTGGTAAAAAATCTATTATTATGGCTTTCTCTTCTCTCATTTCTCTTTGATGTATGTACATTTTCTTTTTCCTTATTTTCCACTTCTTTATTTTCTACTTTATTATTTCTTTTTAAGTATTTTGAGTATTTTTGTAATTTCATCTTGATCCAAGCTAAACTCTGAACTAGCAAAAAGTTTTCTTATGTCTTCTGCATCCTCTGGCTTAAAGTCAATCAACTTAACGACATCCTCTTCTCTTAATTTTGCAATATTTAAAGATTCTAGAGCTTTTTTTAATTTAAAAGCATCTTGAGCACTAAGTTTTGTAAATTTTTTAATAAAACCAACTACAGCTTTTGCCTTGTCAGTATCTGCTTTCTTTAATAATTCCCTTGCTTCTGCAAGAGTGATTGTTTTTGATTCTTTTATCATTTTCCTCTTAGCCCTTTATTTTCCTTAGGTGGACCGGTCTCAATATTAAATTCTTATAGAGTTTACCATTTTTAAATTTCACTATATAAGCTCTTCCTCTTTTTCCTTCTATAACCCCTGTAAGACCATGAAATTGCTTTGGAAACATACCTTTTTGACTCAAATCCCTAATTAAAGCCACTTTTTCCCCTTTTTTAAGCTCTTGAAAAGCTTTTCCAAGTCTTAACTTTCCTTTTTCCCTGGTAGTTTTTCTTTTTTTCATTTTATCTTTGATTTATCCTGGTTTATTCTAGTTTATCTTAATTTATCTTAATTTATCCTAATTTATCCCGATTTATCTTATTCTTTTAAATTTCTTAATATTTTTCTTTTTTTGATGACTTATTTCATTAATAAGTTTTATCATAACTTGGGCTATGGCTTTATAAGGGTTTTTATGCTCAAATTTTGCATTTAAACTTATTCCGGGAGTTATTATAAGATCTGCATTTATTTCATGTATAAATAATTTATTTCTTTGATGCTGTTTAAGCCGGATTTTAAGTTCATTATAATCTGTTCTTTCTTCAATTTTTTTTATATATGTAGACATAACCTTTTTGACTGCTTCTTGCTCTATTTTATCAAAAGCTCCAAAACCGATTAAACTAACATTCTTCCCATTAACAATTGAAATCTCTTTTTCCTTTTTTACCATGTTTTTAAAAAGAAAAAATGTTTTAAAAGTCTTTCTAATACAGAACAAAAAACTTAAATATTATTAAAGCCTTATATAATAAATCAAAATGACAAGAAAAGTTGATGCTATAATCCTTGCAGGGGGTTCTTTAGGTAAGGAACATTTTTATCCTAGGGCCTTAATTGAAATAGAGGGTAAAACATTATTAGAAAGACAAATAGAATGGCTAGAACCTTATATTAAAAACATCATAGTGGCCTGCACAGAGAATGAAGCTAAACAAATTAAATACTACCATCCAGATATAGATGTGATTTTTGCAACAACTTCAGAACTTCCAGGAACTGCTGGTTCTTTAAAACATGCTTTTGGTTTAGCAGAAACAGATGATGTTATTGTGGTTAATGTTGATGATTTAACAGATATAGATATTCCTGCATTAATTGATTTTGGTACTAATACAATATGTGTAGCCAATCCAAGATTAAGATTTGCAAATATAGGTATAGAAGGCCATGATATAATTAGTTTTAGAGAAAAACCACTTTTAGAAGGTGTCTGGGTAAGTTGTGGTGTTTATTTTCTAAATAAAATAATAACAGAAAAACTTCCAAATAAAGGAAATATAGCAAAAGATTTTTTTCCAAATATCAAACTTAAGGCATACAAACATTTTGGAGCCTGGCATACTGTAGAAAGATAGATAAAAAAAGACAAGAAAATATAAAGAATTAAGAGATTCTAACCATTAAATAATTTTTTTAAAGTGTCTAGAGTATAAAGAATTGAAGCTTTTGTCTGGGATTTTGATGGATTAAAAGGTCTTTTCTTTTTATGAACAGAGGCTACCCTAAGATGATTAATAAGATGGATTTGATTGCTTAAACCAGGATCAAAATCCATCCCTTTATTCTTAAACTTCAAAACCAAATTTCCTAAACCAATATCAGGAGACTTCTTAAGAAGATCTATTTTAGTTGATTCAAAATATTTTTTATGTAGAGCTATTTCAAGAATTCTTCCACATAAAATTAAGGCGCTTCTATAACAATTATGCTCATAACATTTAATAAGTTCATCAAAAGAAGCTTTGGTCTCAGAAAAAATATCGCGAGGGACATAAGGAAGATAAAATTCCCCTTTAGGAAGATCATCATCGGCAATTTTTATAGAAGGGACAACACTATAAATTTTTTCTATTTCCACTATAGCCCCTAAAAAGTTTCTAGAATTTATCATCTTTTTAAGTTCTTTAATCATAGTAGAAGATTCAGCCAGAATTCTTTTATCATTTGGCGCAACAACAAAACTTTCACTAAGAACAGCATCCAGATGTTTAATTGCTTTCCCAATTTCCTTGGAATAATAATCTTTCTCACGTCTCTTAAAATTAAATTCATCTCCAACAATACGGCTAGAAAAATCAATATTTCTAGAAAGAACATTATTAATCATGTCTTTTAACTCTAATAACACCCCTTTTAGACTGGCCATATTAAAAACATGAATCTAAATTTTTTAAGTATTTGTATTGTGTACTATCTAAAATTTCTAAATGCCTTGCTGATACTAGAATTCCAAAATTCAGGAAGATTATAACTCAAAAGGCCTCTAAATTCATCTGCCCAAACATAAAAGAATTTCTCCCTATTATCTTGCTTTCTAAAAAGGGGTTTAATATTCGTGTAAATTTTCTGCAAGGCTTTTCTCTCAAATTCAGTTTGTAATAATGAGGGCTCTTTTAACAATAGTATATCAGCTAAACGAAGAACATTTACATCCAGCATAGCAGAACTTTGGGCAATTAAGATAAGACTTAAATTTTTATGCCTGGCTACTGCCATAAATTTGCCCAACATCTTATTCATATTTTTCATTGAATCACGAGAAGAATAAATTATTGCGCCCTCATCAACAAGAACACAGCTATTATTAGGGACTTTATCAAGACTTTCAACTTTGCGAATCCATCTGGGAAGTTTTGATTTATCATAACCAATAGCATAACACTTTCTATTGACAGAATTAAAAACAGAAAGCAAAGTCATACCCAAACTGGTCTTGCCGCTTCCTCTCTTTCCTGTTATCAAAAAAATCAAACTATAATTAAGCATCTTGCCAAAAAAAGTCTTAAAAGATCCTTCCTCATTTTTAATAATAGAAAAAGGTTGCATTGGTTCAATTTTCTTTCTTTTTTGCTTTTTTCTAAATAAATTAAACAATTTCATAGAAGAACCTCGGGTTAGAAGTATAAAAGTTTTATTATAATAAGAGAATAAATCACTACGTAGTAGTATCAGAAGAAAGGTTTAAAAACCTCTCTTACTTCTTATTTTTACCATGTATAGTGATCCAAATTTAATAAAAGAAATAACCAATAAAAGAAAGTATATTTTAGATAAATCTACAAATGTTTATAGCGTAATAGAAGATCTTTTCAATGGTTCTTTAGATAGAGAAGCTCTTCAACATTCTTTAAGACTTGAAAACCCTTTAGTTGATGTTTTAGAAGAAGTAAATCCTGTTAAGCAAGAAGAATTAAAAGAAGAAATTAAGAAAAATGGCGATTATTTAAAGAAAGCATGGGAATATGGGATGAAAAATTTTAAGATGCCTTTAAAAAATAGTTTTTTATTATATTTAGCTAAAAAAATTGATCCAGAATTATTTCCTGGCGAAAAAGCCAATCATAGAACAATGAGTGTAAGACCAAAAGGGGCTTTTAATACCCCCCCTTATCCGGCAAAAATAGATTATGCAATGAATAAATTTTTTACCCAAATGAAAGAAATTTTAAGCCATTGTAACAAAAAGAAAAAGCCTGAAGAATATTTTGATATTGGTTCTTGGTTGCATCTGCATCTTGTTAGAATTCATCCTTTTGAAGATGCTAATGGCAGAGTTTCAAGAATGATTCATAATCTTTACTTGAAAAAAGCTAGTGCTTATCCTCCAATTATAATCAAAGAAGGTGAAAGACAAGATTATTATGGCCATTTAGATGATGCTATGACAGGATATAGACATAGGGGAGAAGGATTAGTATTTACAAGAGAGGAGCTTTCAAAAAAAGAAAGGGATTTTTATGATTATATGGCTGGTAAATTAAATGTAAGTCTTGATGCCATAATTGAGAAAAAATTAGCATAATAATCTTCATAATAATTTTTTAATTTTAAAAATGTCAGAAAAAAATATGGAAAAAATTGAAGGAATTGTTAAGGATGTTATAAGATCTGGTTATAATAGTTTAGATGAAAAATATCATGGTCTTCAAATCACTCTTAAAGAAGGAAAAAAAGAAATATTAGTAGAATATGTTCCTAAAAATAGCAAATCAATGGAAAAATTATATCAAAAAATATCAAAACTAAAAGGAAAATTATCTAAAAAGGAAAAAAATTTGAAAATTAGATTGTTTGGAATTAATAAAGGAAACAACCATCTTTATCAGGGTTTTGGAAGAATCAAATTCTTAAGATCTTAATAAAAAAATAACAAAATCTTAAAAACAACTCTTTCTTAACTAAAATATGGCAGACATAGATTTTGATGAATTGATAAATAACCATATTAAAAGAGAGCATAAACCAAAAGAGATAGGACGCTATTATCCTTCAGAGGTTGGAAGTTGTCTTAGAAAAGTTTGGTATTCCTACAAATTTCCTTCTGAAATAGATCCAAATCTTAGAAAGGTTTTTGAGATGGGAAATATTATTCATGATTTTATTGTCGAAGTCCTTAAATCAGAAAAGACGCCACAAGTAGAACTTCTAAAATCAGAATTTCCTTTCAGAGAAAAAGTTGAAGATTTTATGATTTCAGGAAGAATTGACAATCTTATTAAAATTAAAGTTAGTGGAAAACTTTATCTTGTTGAGGTTAAAAGTACTGGGGGAATTAAATTTGTGAAAAAACCATCACCACATAATATACAACAACTCCAATTATACATGCATTTTACAAACGTACATAATGGCCTTCTAGTTTATGTGGATAAAACAAATTTGAAAACAAAAGTTTTTCATATTAAATATGATAAAGAAGAATCTCAAAATATAATAAATAGATTTAAACTCCTACATAAATATCTGACATCCAACATACTTCCAAAACCAGAAGCAAAAACAAATAAAGAGATGGCTTGGATGTGTAAGTATTGTGAATATAAAGATAAATGTTCTAAAATAGCTTAATCAAAATCCTATGCCGATTAATGCACACCCAGAATTTAATAAAGCCCAAGCAGAATTTCTTGCAGCCAGTACTTTAGAAGAAAAAATTGAAAAGCTAAAAAATATGATTAGGCTGGCTCCAAAACATAAAAGTTCTGAAAAACTTAGGGCAAATCTTACATCAAGATTAGCAAAACTAAAACAAGAATTGCTCAGAAGAAAAAAAATAAAAAAGCACTCACAACAAGGAATAAGAAAAGAAGGGGATGCCCAAGTCACTTTATTAGGTTATACAAATTCAGGAAAATCCACTTTGCTTAGTAAAATAACAAATGCAAAGCCGAAAGTAAGTAAATTTCCTTATACAACAACAAAACCTAATCAAGGAATACTTAATATGGGTGCCCTTATTCAGATATTAGATCTCCCATCATTAAAAGACAATGAAAAAAATAAAGAGATTATTGGTTATGCAAATAACTGCAATCTTATTCTTATTATAGCAACAAAAACAGATGAAATTAAAAAAATCCTGACAAAATTAAAGAATAAAAACATAATTATAGTAATAAATAAATCGGATATTATAGGTGCTAATAAAATTAAAAAACAATTTTCAGCAGCCATAGAAATTAGCGCATTAAAAAATAAAAATCTGGGTGAATTAAAGAAAAAAATATTCTCATCTTTAAACATAATCAGGGTTTATACAAAACAGCCAGGACATAAACCAGAAAAAAAGCCAGTTATAGTGAAAAAGAATTCTGTTGTTAGAGATTTTGCAAAGAAAATCCATAAAGACTTTATAAATGATTTCAAATTTGCCAAAATATGGCGTAAAAAAACCATGAAAAAAGTGGGCCTTAAATATATCCTAAAAGACCAAGATATTGTAGAAGTCCATATCTAAAAATTTTTTAAAATATTTTTTTCCTTGTTTTTATTCAACCCATACAACATCTTTAAAATTATATCTTGATGCAATTAATATAATGTCAATAATCCACCAAATCCATCCTAATAATCCTAAAGTAAAAACAGTGATAAGAAGTTTGACAATTCCCGTCCCCACTTTATTCATCATAAACCTATCTACACCTAACATACCAAATAAAATAGACATGATAAGGGTGAGTAACCAATTAACTTCAATAGCGTCTCCTTTTTTTGGTTTTTTCAAAATTTTTTTCTTCTTGTTCTTATTATTCCTTTTTTTGGTTTTATTCTTCTTACTATTTTTTACCATTCAAATATACTAAAAACAATATTTAAAAACATTACTTTTTTAATTAAAATATGAATAAAAAAAGGGGTAAATTAACAGCTGAAATAATAGGTAATGCCATAGCTTTTATTCTTTGGTTAATTTTCTTTGGAATTATTTGGATTTTAGTGATTTCTATATTATTATTACCAATCCCTCTTAATTTAATTACTAAATTTTCTTTTATTATTGCTTTAGTAATTATATTATTAATAAAAAGACCGTTTTGGTTAAGAAGATTATTTGGAAAATTAAGCAGACAAAAACATAAATATAAACATAAAGAAAAAAGCTATATTTGGATTTTGGCTATAGTGGTTGTTTTTTTAGTTATGTTTTTTGCAAATCTTGATCCTGCAGCAAATTTCAAAGCTTTTTATGAAAACAAATTCTTCCAAAATCAAAGTATAGAACAATATGAAGAAGAACAAGGCTCTGATTATATGACAGGGCTAGAAATGTTTAATTCATTAAATTGCGGAATGAATAAACAAGATATTATAGCATTATTAGGAGAACCGCAATTTACTTACATAAATAACACAATATTTAGTTATCCTATAAATTTGAAAGGTAGTGAGGGTGATTACATATATACTTATGAAATTAAAATTAAATTTATAGATTCTAATGTAATTGATTCTTATATGTTCCTTGCCCCAGAATATACTATCAAAGAAACAGAATGTATTTTATTGAATGAATAATAAAGCAGGTATTCTCAAAATTTTTGGCATAATTTTTCTTATATTAATTATTATTATAGGGGCAACTATTTTTTATTTTTATCAATTTCATATTTTTAAAGAAATGAAAATGTGCGTTTCAAATCAAGAGCAAAACAGTAATATTTCCTGCACAAATAACCAAGAATGTATTGATCTTTTTTTTAATATTAGTAATACGTCCATCCAAGATTTAGAAGAAACACCTGAAAATCTAAGAAATATGTATTTTGAAGTTCTTAATGAAGCGATTTATTGTAATAATACCTGCATATACAAAGATATTTATGATAATTTTAATAATGAATTTTTTATAGGTTGTTCTAGTGGTGATAAAGAATTCTCATTAAAAATCAGGGGAAAGGAACTATGGCAGATGAAAGATTATTTATTTGAAGAAGCTAGTAATTACGCCAATTATGCTAATTATACTAATTATACAGGAGAATACTTATAAAAATTATTTTAGAAACATTTTTAAAAAACTCTTGCTTTAAATATAAAGATATTAATTAAATATCCTATTAAATTATATTTAATAAAATAATAAAAAAGAGGCAAAAACACATGAAAAAAGAAAAAAAGACCGCCAATATTCTACTAG
>CAZBLY010000012.1:0-5050 GCA_964493265.1 Candidatus Woesearchaeota archaeon | reverse complement strand
AAAAAGAGGCAAAAACACATGAAAAAAGAAAAAAAGACCGCCAATATTCTACTAGGAATTGTTGTAATTATTGGTTTAGTTGCTGGTTTTTTGACAGCTATTGCAATTTCAAATACAAACTTGACTGGTTTAAATATTATTAGAGGTAAAGGCTTAAATGCAGATAAAACAACTTTGCAAGGAACCCTTAAAATGTATGATTATGATAATGAGCCTGTAACAAGTGTTTGTACACTTGGAGGATATGAAATTTATTATCTTAAATTCAGTTTCAACAAATTAGAAATAAATGAAGAAAACTTAGATCTTCCAGATAAATTAGTAGTTGAAGGAAGAATAAACTATAAATTAGATATTCCATCTAAAACACAAGATAGTACTCTTAATTCTAAGACTTTTAAAATAAATTTTGTAAAAACTGAAAAAGGAATATATATGCCAACAATGAGAAATTCTTTTACATCTGATTATTTCTCAAACCAAGGAAGTGCTTTAGCATTTCCAAAAAACATACCAGGAAACCTTTGGAATTATTATATGTACATAACATATGATATAAGAGACCGTACAACAACTTATTATTCAAGCCAAGTAGTACATAACCCAAAACAAATTACAATGACAATTAGAAACGACTGTAATTAAATTAAAGAATAAAGAATAAACTTTTGATTTTTATAAATTTTTTTAATAAAAGTATTTAAGTAATAAATTCTTTAGAAATATATGGGTAAAAAAATTGCAACAACCTTCTGGTTTCTAATTATAGTTTTCCTAGCAATATTAAGTTTTTTTATAGTTTCTACATTTAGAGAAATGGAGCGAATTCTTTTTATGTATATGATGATCTTAGCAGGAATTTTCTTTATTCTTGGTTTAATATTACTGATTTTAACAATAAAAATGAAAGTGAAAAGACCATTTAAGTTTTTTTTATTATCAACAGGAATATCATCAACAGCTTTCCTGCCAAGCATTATTTTGCATAATTTTTATTATGCTTTATATATAGCCACAATTCAAACACCTATATTAAATTATTCAGCAGAAATTCTTCATGTTGCTTTTTTTCTTTTTGCAATCCCCATTTGCCCTATTCTTTTTTTAATAGGAGCAATAGGAACAATAATATTATTAATTAAAAAAAGAAAATATTAAAAATAACAAATTATTAAAAAAACCATGAAAAAAGCGGTATTAACTATAATAATTATTTTTAGTTTATTATTTCTAGTTACTTTGGTCTTTGCTAATCCAATAATCACTAGCTTCAGCCCAAATTCAACTAATATAAACATCAATGAAGGAGAACCTCAAGACTTTATTATAACTACAACTTATCCAGATAGTGGAACAACAACTTACAATTGGAGTCTTTATAATGCATCTAACTTCTCTTTAATAAATAACTCGATAATTACAGATAATTTAACAACTTCAACATTCACTTTTTCTCCTTCATATAATGATTCAGGAACTTATATTCTTTTTATTAATATTTCCGATAATAATTCAACTAATAGCACATTTTGGAATATAATTGTTAATAACAATACAGCTCCAAATATTACTTCATATCAACCAACAAATCTTACTCCAGAAGTAAATGAAGGTTCTGATTTATATTTTAGTGTAAATGCTAGTGATCCTAATAATAATACATTAACTTACTCGTGTTTTTTAGATAATGCCCAGCAAGCAACAATAGGAGAATACACATATCAACCAGATTATACAGCATCTGGTCATCATAATGTAACTATAATTGTTTCAGATGGAGAATTTCAAGATAGTCTAGAATGGGATGTTACAGTTAATAATACAAATGGGCCTCCAACTATTGATTCATTTATTCCAACAGATACAACCCCTGAGATGGAATTTAATGAAACCTTGCAATTTAGTATAAATGCAAGTGATCCTGATGGAGATAATCTAACTTATTTATGGCTTTATGAATCACTAAACGTATCAATAGAATCTTCATATTCTTTTCATCAGCCAACTACAGGGACTTTTAATATAACAATAATAGTTTCTGATACTAATAATAATACAGATTATCAATATTGGGATGTTACTGTAACTAATGAATATGGAGGGGGCTCTGAAGGCAGTAGTGGAGGAGGTAATGAAGAACCAGGAGAAGAAGCACAACCAACGGGGCCAGTTTGTGGTAATGGTGTTTGTGAATCTGGAGAAGATTATATAACTTGTCTAGAAGATTGTGAAGAACCAGCAGAAGAGCCAGAGATATTCGCAACCTCTTGTGAAGAAAATTGGACTTGTTCTAACTGGAGTGAATGTAAAAATAGCACCCAAAATAAAACATGTATAGATCAAAATGGATGTGGAACAACAAACAACAAACCAGAAGAAGAGCAGGAATGTAATGAAAAAACATTTTTTTCATTTATTACTGGAGCAGTTATAGGAACAATAAAAGAAAATTATATTCCAATTTCAATAGGGGCAGGAGCTTTAATTGCCATAATCGCCACATTATTAATAATTATGAAGAAAAATAAAAAGAAGAAGAAGAAGAAGAAAAATAAAACTCGCATGAAAAAATACAAAAGAAGAAAAAAGAGAAAACCAACAGAAAAAATGATTTTCTTTATAATTCTAGGAATATTAGCCCTAATAATTATTGGATATATTTTAACATTAACATTTTTCAGTCAAGATGAAGAAATTAATTATGAATGTCCTGAACAAGAATCAATCAGCTGTATGCCGCCAGTTGCAGAAAACCTGACAGACATTTGCTCAGGCTCATATCATGACTGGATAATTGATAATTGTAATGTTAGTTTTAGTTGGTAGAAAAATGAATAAAAAAACATGGGTGATAATTCTAATAATTGTAGTTATTATAGCCTTAATCATATTTCTTTACCCAAAAAAATGTGGATCTTGGAGCACAGCGCCTTATACGATTAATAAAGAATGCTCCTGTTTTGGAATTAAAAGCTATTGTAAATTTGGAATTATGTGTTCAACAGGAGCCGGGGGATACTGGTGTCATGGAATATGTAATCAAAATATTTGTGAATGTAGAGAGTTTAATATTTCAAGAGATCCAGTAATGATGCCTATCGAATGTCCTTAAACATAGTTCCATCTAGCAAAACACTAAATAAAAAAATATAAAACGAGAATTAAAAAACTTATTTGCCTTTTATCTATTTTATTCTTCTTTCTTTTCTTCTTTCTTACCTTCTAGCTTTTCAACTTCTTCTGCTTTAGGACCTTTGTCTCCCTCAACAGCGTTAAAAGAAACTCTATCGCCTTCATCAATTGAAACGCCTTCCTTTAATCCATCTGAATGGACAAAGTAAGATTTTCCATCATCTCCATTGATAAAACCGTAGTTTCTTGTTCTGTTAAAAAACTTTACTGTTCCTTCAACCATCAAAAAATCAGGTTTTTTCTTCTTTTAAATGTTTCTGATAAGGGGCCAGAAAGCACACTGATAATTAGAAGAGAAAGAATTTTAAGGAAGAGTTTCTTAATATTTTTAGGCTAAGGAAGATTGAGAATTTAAGAATGGAAGATTTAGTAAAGCTGATAGGCAAAGAAAATTTAGAAGAAATCGGAAAAAAGGCTGTAGAATTATTAGAAAAAGCTTATAAAGCATATTCTGGTCTTGATTCAGATTCAGAATCAGAAAATACCTGCGCACCAATTGATATCAAAAATAAAGATATTATCACTAAAACCAGTGTTTCTCTTTTATTGAATATGGGTTTAATATCTGATGCGGGTTATTATTATCCAGGTGTGCTAGGAAATTACAGAATAACACAAAAAGGAAGAGAAATATATAATAAACATTTTAAAGGTCTCAGAGAAAAAGAAAATATTTTAAATATTTTTTAAAAAAAATAAAAAAATAAAAAGAAAATTAAAAATAAAAAAGATAAAAATTAAAATGACTGTATGGGCTATTGCAAAATTATTTTTTGGATATAAACTTAATGAAAATTCTGAAATAGCAAAAGACATAAGAAAATATAGGGAATTATTTGAAGAAACTCAAAAGGATATTCCAGATAATGGACAAGTAAAGATTTTTATTAAATATATGCCAGATCAATTTAGACATGTTCTTTTAGGATATGTTGCAAAAGAAGATTTTGAACCCAATAAAAACCTAATAGAAATAGCTCCAGGAGAATTAGAAAAGACTGCAGAAGAACTAAAACCAAAATTAGAAGATTTCTGCAAACAAAATAATATAAAAATAGAACAAAAAGATCCAAAATTTTATCTTTTGGCAGATGCTTTTGATTAAAAGGAGAAAATAAGATAATGACAAAAACAAATAGATTAGGAGAAGGATATTTAACTAAAGAAAATATTGATGGGGATAGTTCTGGAAGAAAAAATTTAGAATATTTGGGATTGATTGATGAGTATATGTTCTATCTAGATAAAGAAAAAAGAAAAATTAAAATTTATGTTGCCAGTTATCATCCCCAGGATCTGGTATTTGATAAAAAAACCTTAGAATATCTAATTTCTATACTTGATTCTAAATAAAGCACAAATCTTAAAAATTCCCGCCCCTAAAAACCCTTATATCAGGAGATAAAAGAAAAATATGATCTTCCTGACTTCTTAAACCGCGATATATTCTTTGTAAAAATTCTCTTCTTGCCTTATCTATATAAAACATATTATAATATTGCGGTCTTGTCTTTTTCAAAATTCTCCAAAAAAGTGAGTTAATATTTGGATAAGGATATTTTGTTAGAATGATACTATTACATGTTTCACCAGGAAAATCCACTCCCCGATTGCATTTAGTTGAAAACAAAACATCTATTTTTCCTTTTTTAAATTCTTTTACAGCCTCCCCTGTCTTATCTTGTTGTTGTAGATATCTAAGTTTCTCTCTAGTCATAATATTCAAACCATCTAAATTATATTCTCTTAATTCTTGTTTTGATGGAAGATCTTTAAAAGAATTAACATGAATCAAAACTGGTTTCTCTGCTTTTTCTATAGTTTTTGATAAAGCAATAAGATATTGTTTTCTTGTTAT
>CAZBLY010000011.1:0-18641 GCA_964493265.1 Candidatus Woesearchaeota archaeon | reverse complement strand
GAAGAGAAGGAAAAAAAAGAAGAGAAAGTAGAAAAAGAAACTAAAAAAGAAAAGGAAGAACTTCTTGTTCCTCTTGAAGATTATATAAAGACCGCAGTTCATTTAGGAACTAGAGCAGTCACTCCAGGAATGAGGGAATATGTTTATAGAAGAAAAGCAGATGGTATTGCTGTTCTTAATACAAAAAAGATTGATGATAAAATTACTATAGCGGCCAATTTTCTTGCTAGATATGAACCAGAAAAAATTATTTTATGTTGTAGAAGAGATGCTGGCCAAAAAGCTCTAGAAGCTTTTGGAGAAGCAACAGGATTTAAAATTTTCTCAAGATATCCTCCTGGCATGATTACAAATCCAGATCTTGAAAATTTCTTTGAACCAGATGTCGTATTTATTACAGACCCTTGGTTAGATAAGAATGTCTTGAAAGATGCTGTTAAAATTAATGTTCCAATAGTTGCTTTATGTGATACAAACAATGTAATAGATTTTATTGATGTTTTAGTTCCTTGTAATAATAAAGCTCCTAAAAGCATAGGTCTTATTTTTTATATTATAGCAAAACTTTATCTAAAGAATAGAGGAATTAAAAAGAAACTTAATCCAAATGATTTTTATGATGTTGAAGAAAAGAGAATAATATTAAAAAAGAAGGAAAAAGGAAAAAAAGATATTAAAGAATTAATTGCAAAAAAAATGAAAATGACAAGAACATCTAGAACAACAGGAATGCCAAGAACAGGAACAAAAAGAACAACAAGAACGACGACCAGGAAAAAAAAGAGATAAAATCTTTCTATCACTCTACCCATCATTCATGTTTATGCCGCGGTAGCTCAATTGGAAGAGCAATTGCTTCGTAAGCAATAGGTTGTGGGTTCAATCCCCATCCGCGGCTTATAACAATAATCATTAAAAATATCAATTTTTATATGTCATCATGGACATAATAGTTGAAACAAAAAAAAGATTAAATATAGCAAAAAAAATCGCTTCTCCTTTAGAAAATATAGCCAAAGGTGTTCTTTTAGGTGGTTCAATGGGATTTGGACAATGTTATTGCATAAGTAAAAAATCCGATATTGATATGGTTGTTGTTATAGATAAACCAAGATTAAATGAATTAGAATCTACTTGGTTTTTTAAAAGAAGAACTTCTAAAGAAGTGTTAGATTTGTTTAAAGAAAATAAAATTAATTTTTTTTGGGTTATGAAAAATATTGAAGATGTTGAAGTTAATGCATTTGTTTATGAAAAAAAAGCATATGTTGATTTTTGTTTATTAAAAGGAAATTTAAGAGGTTTCATTAATCATAAACCCTCTGAAATGCAAGAAAATTATGGGTTTGATGGAAAAAAAATAAAATTTAATAGAAATATAATTCCTTATAAAAAAGGATTTATTTATGAAAAACCTGCATTAGCGCAAGAAAAATATTGGGGGGGTCCACCAAGACAAGATTTCTTTTATTCTTGGTTTAAATTATATCAAGAAGGAAATTTTTTGTCAGATTTAGAGAGAAATGTATGGAAAACCACAATAAAACAACTTTTTAAAGAATATGGAAGAAATCCCGATCTAAATAAAATAAAAATTCTTAATACCCATTATACTTATCAAACAGCTAGATTCAAATTATCTCCTAGAATGGTCGGAGAAATTGAAAAAAGAACTGAGTGGGAACTAAAACAATATAAGAATGAAATCAAAAATAAAATCAAAAAATGAAATTAAAAATTAAAGTTATAGCAAATGCAAAGAAATCAAATGTTATTCAGGAGAAAAATTTTCTTAAAATTAAGGTGGATGCTCCAGCTCAGAAAGGCAAGGCTAATAAAAGATTAATAGAGATTCTTGCTGAACATTTTAAAGTTTCTAAAACTAAGATTAAAATTATTAAAGGTCATAAAAGTCGTGAAAAAGTTATAGAGTTAATTAATCCTTAATTCGGTGTTTTTTATTTCTTGTCTGTCTGTTGATTTCCTGCTGAGGAAGTTTTTTTGAGAAAATTTTTTTTATTTTTGTCTTGAATCTTTTGTCTTCATAGCTCTCTCCTGCTATAAAAGCTGCAAGTTTCTTGTATTCAACTACCGCATCACTTTCTTTTGTTTCAAATGTACTTGGTTTTAATTCTGACAAGGCTTTTGGAATATTTATTTCGTGAGGAATAACTGCAAGAACTGGAACTCCTGTCATTTCTTCTATCTGTTCAAGACTGATTTCAAATTTTTTACCATAAACTTTATTGAGAATTATTCCAACTATTGGAACTTTTTTCTTTTTTGCAACTTTAATAGCATGTAAGGTGCATGACAAAGTTGCATGATCTGGTGTTGTTACAATAAGCAATTTATCAGATGCTAACATTGCTGAAAGAGTTTCATGATCCAAACTAGGGGAAGAATCTATAAGGATAATATCATAATGATACTTGAGATGGTGGATTTTTTCTTTTAATTTAAGATAATTTGGATAGAAAATTTTTTTTAGATTTAATTTACTACCAATAATATCAAAACCATAATCTGTTTCTTCTATAGCCCCCAAGGCATTAACTTTATTTTGAAGAACATCTAAAAGAGAAAATTCTGGATGAATTATTCCTAAATGTAAGGCTAAATTTGGAGCAGAAAAATTTCCATCAATGAGAAGAACATTTTTACCAAACTGGGCAAGTGCAGATCCTAATGAAACTGTTGTGGTTGTCTTTCCTACACCACCTTTTATTGATAAAATTCCTATTGATTTGCCCATTGTCACCTTTTTATTATTGTTTTCTAATTTTAAATTTTAATCTAAATATTTAAATCTATCGTTATATTTAAAAACTTCTATAGGTAAATAGAATAAAGAAAAAGTTAGCAAAAAATAGGAAAAAAAGAAAAAAAGAAAAAAAGAGGTAGAAAAAAAGATGAAAAAAGATTTGTTAGTATTTATAGCTATTTTGATTATTTTGTTTTATTTTCCTTTTGTTCTTTCTGGAACCCAACATGGGATTAATGGTTTTATTGATGATTCACCCCGCGGGATTTCACCTAATGGAATGATTGTTGAATTCAGAATTTGGCGCATTGATAATTATTGCAATTTAAGTGATATTGTTGGTGTAGAAGGAAATTCTAAAGAAGATAATTGGTATGCTGTTGATGTTGGTAATTGTGATATTCAATGGGAAGAAGGAGATTCAGTTAAGATTTTTATTGGAAATTCTACAAATAATGCGAGCACCCAAGTAACTCTGACAGATGGGGGTAATGATCAAGCACCTGATTTAATTTTAAGTGATATTGTTTTTTGTGGCGATGGTTATTGTGATCCTAATGAAGAATGTGAAAATTGTCCAGAAGATTGTGTTTCTGAATGTAATGAGAATACTATTTGTGAACCAATCCCTAATTCAACTAATCAAAATATGTGTGAAACTCCCCAGAATTGTATAGATTGTTATGGTTGTAATGAGAATAATATATGCGAGCCAGAAATAGATGAAAATTGTTTTAATTGTCCTTTTGATTGTCATTGTCCAGATGGTTTATGTCAACCAGAATATGGAGAAACTAATGAGACTTGTGAAGAAGACTGTGGAAATTGTGGCAATCTTATATGCGAGACTATCGAAGGTTTATGTTTCACTTTTAAAGAAACAACTCTTAATTGTCCTATTGATTGTCCTGGATGTGTTTGCGGGAATATGATTTGTGAGCCTGCATGTAATGAAAATGCTATAACTTGCCCTATTGATTGTGTAATTTGTGATTATGATGAAGTTTGTGATTTAGGAGAAGCTTATCCTCCATGTCCTGATTGTCAGCTTTCTTGTGGAAATTTAATTTGTGAACCAGAATTTGATGAGACGCCTATAACCTGTCCAACTGATTGTCATTTATATTGTGGCAATGGTAAATGTGAACCAGAATATGGTGAAACTTGGCAAAGTTGTCCTGAAGATTGTTATTCTGCAAGATGTGGAGACAAGACATGTGAACTTGCTGAAACATCTAAAAATTGTTGTGTTGATTGTGGTTGTCCTCCAGAGGGTTGTAAAGTTTCTAAATGTGTAAAAAATAAATGTGTTCCTCAATGCTGTCTTTTTGGAATTTGTTGTCAAGGCATTATTTGTTGGTATTGGTGGATTCTAATAATTTTAATCTTAGCTACCCTGGGTTTTTATTTTTATAAACATAAACAAAAAATAAGAAAGTATAGATTAGCACATATTCCAAGATTTAAAAAGGGTAAGATTAGATCTATAAAAATTAAAAAACTTAAAAAGAAGAAATAAATTAATTTTTAAATTCTAACGAAATAAGCCTTAATTAAGTCAAATTTGGGGAGAAAGGTTTTTAAAGTGGTATTTCTTTATGTGTTTGTCGACGAGAAAAACTATTTCCTCGACGATATTTTGACTAAAAAATTAAAAAAGTTTGATTGATTATTTGGAAAAATCCAATTAAAATAGAATAAAATGCCCAAAAAACAAGAAAAACAAACAAAGAAAATTGAAAAAAATAAAAATAAAAAAACTGAAAGAGAAAAAAGTAGATACGATATTAGTACTATCAGGGTTTTAGGCGGACTTGAGGGTGTTCGTAAACGTCCAGCAATGTATATAGGCAGTACAGGAAAAGATGGTTTACATCATCTTGTCTATGAAGTTGTTGATAATAGTGTTGATGAAGCTCTTGCTGGATATTGTAATCTAATTAAAATTAAAATTTTCAAAGATGGAAGTGTTTTAGTTGAAGATAACGGGAGAGGAATTCCTGTTGAAAAACATCCACGTTTTAAAAAATCTGGGCTTGAAATTGTTATGACAATGCTTCATGCCGGGGGCAAGTTTGATCACAAAGCTTATTTTATTTCTGGAGGTTTACATGGTGTTGGAGTTTCTGTAGTTAATGCTCTTAGTGAATCAATGTCAGTAAAAGTTAAAAGAGAGGGAAAAGTTTATGAGCAAAAATATAAAAGAGGCAAGCCAATTGGTCCAATCAAGATTATTGGAACTTATCAAAATGGTTCAACAGGAACTCAGGCATTATTCAAACCAGATAAAGAAATTTTCTCTGTCTTAAAATTTGATTTTGCTCTTATTGCTACAAAAATGAGAGAATTGGCTTTCTTAAATCCTGGTCTAACTATTATTCTTGAATCTGAGCCAGACAAGAAGAAAGAAAAATTCCATGCAGCCGGAGGAATTGTTGAATTTGTAAAATGGCTTAATAGAACTAGAAAACCTTTGCATAAACCAATTTATTTCAAAAAACAATTAGATAGCACTATAGTTGAAGTAGCAATTCAATATAATGATAGTTATTATGAAAATATTTTTGGTTTTGTTAATACTATAAGCACCATAGAAGGCGGAACTCACATAACTGGATTTAAAAAAGCCCTAACTAGAGTAATAAATGATTATGCATCAAAAACAAATCTTCTAAAAAATGGTGGAAAGGGGGTTAAAAAAATTGAAGGTAATGATGTTAGAGAAGGACTTACAGTTATAGTTAATCTTTGTATGGCTGATCCTCAATTTGAAGGTCAGACAAAAACGCGTCTTGGTAATTCAGAAATTAAAGGAATTGTAGATTCTATAGCTAGTCAAGCAATTAGTCAATTCTTCGAAGAAAATCCAAGAATTGCAAAGATTATAATTGCTAAAGCAGTTGATGCAGCTAAGGCAAGAAGCGCTGCAAAAAAAGCAAAAGAACTTGTAAGAAGAAAATCTGCTTTGATGTCAACAACTCTTCCAGGAAAACTTTCAGATTGCTCATCAAAAAAACTTGAAAAAACTGAAATTTATCTTGTTGAAGGAGAATCTGCTGGTGGAAGTGCAAAACAAGCAAGAAATAAAGAAACCCAGGCTATTCTTCCATTAAAAGGAAAAATTCTTAATGTTGAAAAATCAAATCTTAACAAAATTTTTAGTAATGAACAAATTGTAATTCTGACAACTGCAATAGGTACAGGGCTTGGCGAACATTTTGAACAAAAAAAACTAAGATATGGAAAAATTATTATTATGACAGATGCAGATGTTGATGGTCAGCATATTAAAACTCTTTTATTGACATTTTTCTATAGATTTATGAAAGAATTAATTGAAGGGGGCAGAATTTTTATTGCAATGTCTCCATTATATAAAATAAGAAAAGGTTCTAAGGATTTTTATATTTATAATGATAAAGAATTAGAACGAACCTTAAAGCGTTTGGGGGGCAATCTTTCTATTCAGCGTTTTAAAGGATTAGGAGAAATGAATCCTCAACAATTATGGCAAACAACAATGAATCCAAAATCCAGGATTCTAAAACAAGTATCTATAGAAGATGCAATCAAAGCAGACCAGTTATTTGGCATTTTAATGGGAAGCGAAGTTGAACCAAGAAAAAAATTCATAATCGAACATGCAAAGGAGGCTATTCTTGATATTTAAAATGACAAAAGAAAATAAAGACAAAAATAAAAAAGAAACTGAAAAAGGAAATAAAGAAGATAATAATAAGAATGAAGAGAAAGAAACAGTTCTTCCTTTTTTAAATATTGACAAGGATGAAACTGTTAAGGATGCAAAAATAGAAGATGAGATGCAAAAAGCTTACATAGATTATGCTATGTCTGTTATTGTTGCTCGTGCCTTGCCTAGTGTTGAGGATGGTTTAAAACCTGTTCAGAGAAGAATTTTATATGCAATGAATCAAATGGGTCTTTTTCATAATAAACCAACAAAAAAGACCGCAAGAATAGTTGGGGAAGTTTTAGGAAAATATCATCCTCATGGAGATTTGGCTGTTTATGATGCTCTTGTAAGAATGGCTCAATCATTCTCATTAAGATACCCTTTAATAAAGGGGCAGGGTAACTTTGGAAGTATTGATGGGGATCCTCCAGCTGCAATGCGTTATACTGAAGCTAAATTACAAACAATAGCAGGAGAAATATTACAGGATTTAGATAAAAAAACAGTAAAAATGCTTCCTAATTTTGATAATTCACTTAAAGAGCCTTTAATTCTTCCTGGTAAACTTCCAAATCTTTTGATTAATGGTAGTCAAGGAATTGCAGTTGGAATGGCAACTAATATCCCTCCACATAATCTCACTGAAATTATTGATGGTATTATTGCCTGTATTAAGAAGCCAAAAATAACAATACAAGAATTAATGAAATATATAAGAGGGCCTGATTTCCCAACGTCTGGTTATATTCATAGTGGGGGGATTTCTGAAATCTATAACACTGGAAGAGGCTCATTTATTATAAGAGGTAAATTAGATATTGAAAAAGGCAAAGGAGAAAGAGAAAAAGTTATTATATCAGAATTACCTTATCAAGTAAATAAGGCTGAGTTAATAAAGACAATAGCTAAACTTGTTCAAGAAAAAAGAATTCAAGATATTTCCGATATAAGAGATGAATCTGCAAAAGACAAAATTAGGGTTGTCATTATGTTAAAGCGCGGTGCAAATTCAAAACTAATAGTCAATAAACTTTTTAGATTAACCCCTTTGGAAAATAAATTTTATACAAATATGTTAGCTCTTGTTGAAGGGCAGCCAAAAGTTCTGAACTTGAAGCAATTTATTGAGTGTTATATAAGACATAGACAGCTTATGGTAAGAAAAAGAACACAATATGATCTTCAGATTGCTAAAGACAGAGAGCATATTCTTGTTGGTCTTATTATAGCATTAAAAAATATTGATCCAATCATAGCTTTAATTAAAAAATCAAAAGGAACAGTTGAAGCAACAAAAAAATTAATAGATAAATACAAATTAAGTCAAAAACAAGCTCAAGCCATTCTGGATATGAAATTACAAAAACTTACAACTCTAGAACAGGACAAATTAAAAAAAGAATTTAAAGATATTAAAGAAAAGATTAAAGATTTAGAAAAGATTCTTGGAAATGAAAATGAAATCTTAAAGATTATTATCAAGGAACTTAATGAGTTAAGAAGAAAATATGGTGACCAAAGAAAAACAAAAATTCTAGAGAGAATTAGACAGGTTAAGGAAATAGATCTAATAAAGAAGGAAGAAGTTGCAGTTCTTCTGACAGCAAAAGGTTATATAAAAAGAATGCCTCTGCGAGTTTATCAAGAACAACACAGGGGGGGTAAGGGGATAACAGGAACAGAACTTACAACAGGAGATTTTGTACAGAATGTTTTTGTTTGCAATACTCATCATAATATTCTTTTTATAACAGAGAGAGGAAAATTGTTCAAATTAAAAGCATATAATATACCATCAGCAACAAGATATAGTAAAGGAAAAGCCTTAATTAATCTATTACAAATTACAGACAAGATTAAGGCCATTATTCCAATTATAGAATTGAAAGGTTCTTTATTCATAGCAACAAGAAAAGGAATATCTAAACGAACAAATCTAGAGGATTTCATTAGAATTAAACAGTCTGGAGTTAGGGCAATAAAACTTCCAATGGATGATTCTGTTGTTGAGGCTAAAATCGTTACAAATGAAAGCGAAGTTTTTCTTGCAACAAAAAATGGAATAGCAGCTAGATTTAAAGCCAGTGATGTTAGGGAGATGGGAAAAGCAGCTTATGGAGTTACTGCAATCAAGCTAGATAAAGAAGATGAAGTTATCGGACTCGAGGTTTTAAATAAACAAGAGCAAGAGAGTAAAGAAATTACTATTATAACAATTACAGCAAGAGGTTATGGAAAGAGAAGTCCGGTTTTAGATTATAGAAAAACATCAAGAGCATGTAAAGGGATTATAAATATAAATTGCTCTGATAGAAATGGAAAAGTTAGAGCCATTAAATTAGTTACAACAAAAGATAGCATTATTGTAACAACAGCCAAAGGCATGGTTATTCGTATTCCATGCAAAGATATCAGAATTATGGGCAGAAATACGCAAGGAGTTAGAATAATAAAACTAAGACAAGATGATAAAGTAACTGATGTTGTAAAGATTGGTTAAATAAATAGCTTAGCTTAATTAAACAAAATTTTTAAATAATAATTCTCTATATAATATTATGCCAAAAAAATATAAAATAATTCAAGATTATGGAAGATGTATTGGTTGTGGTGGATGTGTCTCTTCATGTCCAGATAATTGGGTTATGGAAGATGGAAAAGCCAAACCAAAAAAAACAGAAATAACAGAGGAAGAATATGAATGTAATAAACAAGCAGCAAATGCATGCCCTATAAGAATAATTAAAATACAAGAGATCAAGGAATAAATAAAATAGTAACTGACTGTCACTTTAAAGTAAACACAATAACAAGATTTATAAATTTCTATTATATTGTTTATTCATGGTTAATAACAAAAATATTATAGAGGCCTATTCAAGTCATCTAACAGATAAAGATTTAATTAGAAAAACTAGTCTTTATGATGAATATGAAACAACCCTAGAAAATAAGGTTTTAAGAATTAAATATCTAACCTCGGATTTATTTAAAGAAAAAATCAGAAAAAATTATTCTAAGATAGAGAGAACACAAGAGCTTTTAAAAAATATTTCTCAACAATATCCAATAAAAAAGATATTAGAAAAAAATGCAATTGGTTTTTTGTTTTCTGAAATTTACTTCTCTGACCCTAATTCTAAGAAAAATGAGATAATATCTATTATTCCTTGGATAAAAAATTTAGAAGAATTAGTTGGGGAGAAAGGAGCACTAAAAAAAGAAAAAGCATATAGGATTTATGAACAAATTAAATTAATAAAAGATATTGCCGCTAGCCAGAATATTGAAATTCAAAATTTAGATCCAAGAGACATCTATATTTTTGAAAATAAAGTTCTTGTTTCTAATGTTGAATCTAGGGGATATGAAATAGAAGTATTCGAAAAAATAGAAGATATATGGGAATCATCTAAATGGCCAACTTCTGATTTAATTTTGGAAATGATGTTAGGAAGATATAAAGATGGCATAGCCATTTCTGGCGCAAAGCAAGAAGAATTAAAAATAAAGATAAGTAATGAAGGAAAAAAAGAAGAAAAGCTAATAGAAAAAAAGATTCCAGATAAAAATGGCAAGAAAGAAAAAGAGAAATACCTAAGAGGGATAACTGTAGATGGTACAGATGATATTCAAATAGGTGGCACTTCAGCTGAACATTCTAAACAGGATTACCAAACTATTCCAAACACCCTTAAAAAAGATGAGAAATTAATAGAAGAATTATTTGATCCTCCTAAAGACAAAAATAAAGGGTATCCAATATCAATAAGGCAACCAGTACAAGATAAGATAAAAACAGGAAAAGAAGCAATAAAAATAAAAAAAGAAGTAATAAAAAAGAAATATGAAAAAAAGCCAGAAGTAAAAATAGATGAAGTAGATGAGAAAAGTGAAAAAGATAAATTTAGGGGATGGCATGAATTATGGGGTGAAGATGGCGATGATGAAGAGGACTATGATAAAGAAGACTCTAATAAATATGATAATGACAGTACAAATAATATAAAAACTTCAGCAAAAAAAGAAGGAGATTTAGAAAAAGAAGTTAAAGAAGAAAAAATAAAATCAACAAGAAAAGAAGAAAATAAAAATTTAGTTTATGAAGAAGAACTTATAATACCTGGTAAAGCAAGTTTTAGAAAAGTTAGTAAAGACAAAGCCCTAAAAAGAGCATTATTATATTTAAATGGACCCACCGATAAATTTGGCGAATCAAAAAAAGATGGTGCAATAGATAAAGCTATTAAAATATTTAGAAAAAATAATGAAGAATTATTTAAAAGAGGAGAAGGAAAAGGAACTATTCTAGAGATAGATAGTAGAAAAGAAGTAAAAGAACATATTAAATTTCCAAATGAAGGAAATGGAGATTATAGAAAATATGTATATGTAGGTAAAATAAAAGTTATAAAAATAAAAAAGTAAAATTAGAAAAATTAAAGTATATTTTAAAAATCCTGGTTCTTTTGAAGATTTATGAAAAAACAAAAGAAACAAAAACAAAAGAAAGGGGTTTATTATCTAAGTTGTGGAAGATGGTTGAATAAAACCGCTTTTATTAGATATTTTGAAAAGAAAGTTCTAAAGACTATAAGAAAATATAATTTAATCAATAAAAATGATAAGATTGCTATAGCTTATTCTGGTGGAAAAGATAGCTTAACATTATTATATCTTCTAAACAAAATTTATTCTTCTAGTGGTCAGAATATTATTGGTCTTTCAATTGATGAGGGCATTCCAGGTTATAGAGACAAAATTTTAAAAGATTCTGAAAAATTTCTAAAAGAACAAGGAATTAAAATTAAAATTTTTACATTTAAAAAAGAATTTGATTTTATTTTAAAAAACAAGATAAAAAAAATTAAAGAGCTCGGTCTTACTAATTGTTATGTTTGTTCTATTCTAAAGAGATGGTTACTTAATAAAAAAGCAAAACAATATGGTTTTAATGTTATTGCAACAGCCCATTCACTTGATGATGAAGCTGAAACAGTACTTCTTAATATTTTAAAAGGAAATCCAGAATTACTTGCTAAATTAGGGCCTTCAACTGGAATAGCCAAGACAAAAGAATTTGTTCAGCGCATTAAACCTTTTTATTTCTGCTCAACAAAAGAAATTGTTTTATATGCAAAGCTCAATAAAATTCCAATTCCTTCTAAAAAAATTTATATCTGCCCTTTAAGGGGCTTAACATTTAGGGTTGAAATTCGTAAATGGCTGGCTGAACTTGAAAAGAAGCATATAGAAGTTAAAAATGCCATAGTTAATTCATTATTAAAAATTAGCCCAATGTTTAAGAAAAATTATAGAGTCGGTAAGTTTAAAAAATGCAAGAAATGTGGCTTTCCTTCTTCTCATGAATATTGTAGAGCTTGTTTGTTGTTGAGAGAATTGAAGAAATAAAGAAAAATTAAATTATTCTACCTTCCATTATAGCATTCAAATATATTTTTTTATCTATTTCTTCTCTTTCAGATTTTAAATATCTTTTCCATGCTCTTGCTTCAAAATCTACAACACCTAATTCCCAAGCACAAAAAGCACCAGAATCTTGTATATTATCATGTTTGCAATCAATTATAGTTTGTTGATAAGTATATAAATCATTTCTAAGAACTGTTGGACAGTCACTATCCCATCTTGCAATATTAAGAAAGCCTTTTGAAAGAATAGCAAAGCCAATACCAATATATGGTTTTATTTCTCCTCTTATTATGTCGGCAAGTAAAATTTCTTTTGTTGCTTTAATTTCTCTCTCGTCAAAAGACTGCCCTTCTATATACATTTCATAGAATTTTAAGAATAAAGAAGGAGCTTTAATTAATCCACGAGGTCTAACTAATCTTTGTTCGTGTTTAAAATCTTCTGGAATATTACCTATATTTTCAAAGTCAATATCTTCTAAATTTTCCCAACTTTCCCAAGTCATTTTAACTACTAAAGAATGTCGGGCGTCTTTATAAATTTTTCTTTTTAGAATTATTTTGGATTTTTCTCTTTACATAATCAACATATTTTTCTTGTAAATAAAGTTTTGAGCTGTCTTGGAGTAAATAAACATTAATAGCTTCTGTATTTGTCAGATGAAGGGGAAGGATTTTTTTTGCCTTAATAATATTATAAACTTTATTATAAACTGCATCGGGAATAAGAATTTCATTTTCAAGAGCTTTATTGTTTAGGGCTTTTGCTAGATTGATTGTATTGCCTATTGCTGTATATTTGACTGTTTTATCTGCCCCTATATTGGTTGTTACAATTAATCCCGTATTAATCGCCGATTTGGTTGTAAGATTTATATTTGTATTTAGTTTTAATTTTTTAGTGTATTCATTAAATTCATGTGTTATTTGTCTGATTTCTTTAGCTGTTTTTATTGCAGCTACATCATATCTATTTTGTTTGACTATATTAAAAAAGATAACAAGATTATTGCCATAAAGATCAGCAACTCCTTGATGAGCTTTAATCTTTTTTGTTATGGCATCAAAGTAATTATTTAAGACTTTTTTGAAAAGCTGGGGATCTTTTTTCTTTATTACATCAAATTTATCAAAACCATAAATTGTCATAAACAATACAGAAATTTCTTGTTTTGTTCCGTAAACCATAGTTGGCATAATTGTTTGAGCTGCCAAGTTTTTTAAGGTGTGTTGATTAAATATTTTTTTAATATCTAAATCGATTTTTCCCATTCCTAACCTTAAAGTTTTTTGTTGTTTTTCAATTATCTTGATTGTTTTGGCTTTAATTTTTTCTTTCTGTTTTTCTTCTTTTGTAGGAGCTTTATAGGTGTTTTTTCTTTTATTTACAAAGAATACAAATAAAAATAATAAAGCTAAAATGGGAATGAACCAAAGAATCCCTTTTTTATTTAAATTTGATCTGTTATTTAGTTCAACCGATGCTACTATACTCCCTGTAAGAGGAACATCAACAAATTCTTCTTTATCATCATCTTCATTTCCATCTCCCTGTGCAATTTCTAAATTATATGTTCCTTTTGGTGCTTCAAGCTTGAAAACTTTTGTCTCTCCAACATCAAGATTAAGTTCAATAATTTCTGTTGTAGTTTGATCATGAATTTTGAATTCTATTTCAAGAGGCTTTGTATAAGGAACATTTCCAATATTTGTTATTATAAGTGTATCATTTTCTAATGTAAATTCAACTTTTTCATATTCTTTTATTGTGATGCTTTTTTCAACAACAAAATCATCGTTAAATGTGGCTTTTATAAAATATTCCCTAGGCGGAGTGTCTTTTGCAAATCTATACATGCTTTCTGTTCCACTCTGGACAGATTCATCCATAAAAACTGCTTTTTTATCTAAAAAGAAAAACATGTCTTCTTTTGCAATTATTTTTACATTCACATTTTTATCTTCTATAATTCCTTCGGCTTGGTCAAGAAGTTTTGGTGTGATAAGTAAAATTTCATCTGGAAAAAAGCTTTCATTATTTAATTCTACTAAAAGAGAAGTTGGAATCTGCTTCATCTTAAAATTAAAAGTTTCTTCTCCTATATTTCCTTTACTATCTTCGGTATTAAGAACAATATCATGATATCCTGGTATAATATCTAAAGGCAATTTTATTGTTAAAGAAAATTCTCCTCCGGTGATGCTAGCCGAGTATTCTTCATTATCAAAAGAAATTTTCATACTACCATCAACAAATTGGCTATTTTCCTTAATAGCCTGACCTTCTATAATAAGATTGTCAGAAGGTTCATATTCTTCTTTATTCAATTCAATATTAATATCTATTTTATCTGTAAGGATAATATTCTGGGTTTTCTTTTCTTCTAGAATATTTTTTTTATCATTTTCTATAGCAACTGAAATATAACATGAACCTTGAGCTTCTGAAACTGGAAAAGAAACATCAATAGTTTTTTCTTGGGTTTCTATAATCGTAGGTGAAAAATATATTAAATTTTCCTGCTCTTCACAAACCAATAAGATCTGTAGAAAACCATTAATTTGTTCAGGATATGAGATAGTTGTTTCAATTTCTATATTGTCTCCAAGATTATAAATTTCATTAGGTGTTGAGATAATTATTGATGCTTGCGCTTGCACACTTGTTATTAAAATTGAAAATAATAAAATGCTTGAGAATAATAAAACACTAATAAAAAAAATAATTGCTTTTTTCATCTTTTTCACTTTTTTCACCTTTATAAAAAAGTTATTTTGCTATTTAAAATTTATGTTACAGGTATGATGTTGTTGTAAATGAATAATTTATAGACAAGTTAATGAGTGAGTTAGATGGGTTAGTATAAGTTAATTTTATAAATCTCACTTCTATCTTAATTTTATGAAGATAATATCGCTTCATTGTGATTACATTAATTTCAAACCAATCAAAAAAGCATTAAAAAAACCTGAAGCAAAAGAGGTCAAAGAAAAGAAAGTTAAAGAGTGTC
The DNA here is from genome assembly GCA_964493265.1 of Candidatus Woesearchaeota archaeon. Taxonomy (GTDB): domain Archaea; phylum Nanobdellota; class Nanobdellia; order Pacearchaeales; family UBA284; genus DAOWHW01. Next base: position 3,740 of record CAZBLY010000011.1, on the reverse strand, counting down.
TTGTAGTTCTTACAGCAGTAGAAAAAACAGATGAGCAGAATAAAGAGGCTATAGCTAAAAAGCTTGTTGAGAATATAAAAGATATAGCAAAGCATGTTAAAACAAAGACAATTGTTCTTTATCCTTATGTTCATCTTACATCTAAACCATCTTCTCCAGAAACAGCATTATGGATTCTAAAACAGGCAGAAAAAAATCTTAAATCATTCAAAGTGGTTAGGGCACCTTTTGGTTGGTATAAATCTTTTGAATTAAAATGTAAAGGCCATCCATTGAGTGAACTAAGTAGAGAGATTAATATAGACAAGATAGAAAAAACCAAAGATGAAATAAAAGTTTCTGAGGCACTTAGGGCTGAAAAGAAACTTAAATCAGATTGGTATATCCTTGATTTAAAAGGCAAATTTCATAAATTAAAAATAGATAAACAAATTACTGGTTTTGATTTTTCTAAGAATCCCGGTTTAAAAAAACTAGCATCATATGAAATAAAAAAAGTTAGAACAAGTCCAAAAGAATCACCACATATTAAGTTAATGAGAAAATTAGAGCTTGTTGATTATGAAGAGGCAAGTGATCCTGGAAATTTAAGATATTATCCAAAAGGCCGTTTTATTAAAGCTCTTCTTGAAGAAGTTGTAACAAAAAAAATGCAAGAATATGGTGCTTTAGAGGTTGAAACCCCAATTATGTATGATTTTGAACATCCAGCTCTAAAATCTTATTTAAATAGATTTCCAGCAAGACAATATTCAATTACAACACCTAATAAAAAAGTATTTTTAAGATTTTCAGCTTGTTTTGGACAGTTTATTATGGCTAGTCAGGCTTCAATAAGTTATAAAAATCTGCCATTGAAATTATATGAAATGACAAAATATAGTTTTAGAGTTGAACAAAGGGGAGAGCTTTCTGGATTAAGACGTCTAAGAACATTTACAATGCCTGATTGTCATGCTTTTTGTCAAGATTTAAAACAAGCAAAAGAAGAAATGAAAATTAGAATGATGGTATCTAAAAAATTACAAGAAGAAATAGGTTTTGACATGAAAAACGATTTTGAATTAGCTATAAGGGTGACAAAAGATTTTTACAACAAAAACAAAATATTTATTCAGTCACTTGTTAAGAATTTTGGAAAACCGGCCTTAGTTGAAATATGGCCAAAACAATTTTTCTACTTTGTGGCAAAATATGAATTTAATTTTATTGATGCTCTTGATAAGGCCAGCGCCCTCACGACAGACCAAATTGATATTGAAAATGCTAAGAGATATAAAATTCAATTTACAAACAAAAATAATAAAAGAGAATATCCTTTAATTCTTCATCTCTCACCTTCTGGAGCTATTGAAAGAATAATTTATGCCTTGCTTGAGAAAGCAGCTATAGAACAGAGAAAAGGTAAATATCCTATCCTGCCTTTCTGGCTCTCTCCTACCCAAGTTAGAATAATTCCAATCAGCGAGAAATTTATTAACCAAGCAAATGAAATTGCTCGAGATTTTAATGAAGTTAAGCCATTAATCAGAACAGATGTTGATGATAGGCCATTACATGTTGAAAAAAGAGTTCTTGAGGCTGAACAAGAATGGATTCCTTATATAGTCTGTATTGGCAAACGTGAATTAGATAAACAAATTTTTTCAGTTAGAGAAAGGGCAACAGGAAAAATAAAACAAATGAAACCAAAAGAATTTAAAAAAATTCTTCTTAAGGCCCAAGGGGAAATGCCTTGGAAACCCCTGCCTCTCCCCACATTGTTAAGTAAGAGACCAAAATTTTTGTAATATAATAAAATAATAATTTATAATAATGTCATTTAAGGATTCATTAAAAAAAGTTTATGAAAGTAGTTTATTCAAGCATTTTAAGGAAAAACACAAGGATGCTTTTTTATTTAGTTCTTATTTTACTCTGAATCCGGATTTGACCATAGAAAGCAGACAGGTTGATTTCTATATTCCGTCTAAAAAGAAAGTTGAAACATTTTTTATTGAAGAGGACAAAATTAAACATAAGATAGATGAATTTAAAGCAAAAAACAAAATAACAAAATTAGATGATGATATTAAAATAGATATTCCTGAAGTTATCAACATAATAAAAAAAGAAATTGAAAAACAAAAACTTAGCGCATTTAAAATCAGTAAAATTATAGTGATTCTTCAAAAACAAGAAGACAAGCAAATTTGGAATATAACTTGTCTTTTTGACAGCTTTAAGATGTTAAGACTCCATATTGATTCAATCAAAGGAGATATTTTAGAAAGCAAACAAGGGAGCATTCTCGATTTTATTCAGATTAGACAGAATAAATAATTTTTAATTATTTAGCCTTAATCATATTTAGCTTTAATTGCATACTTTTTTTCTAAAAATTCAATATAAAATGGACAATCATGATTATATCCAAAACATTTATTACAATTTAATCCTTTTTTTTCTAATTCTTTAAAATCTAAACGGCCTTCAAGATATTTTTTCAAATTTGGGCATTTTTTATCTATTGTTTTCATTTTCTTCTTTTTCTATTTCTTTCCCCAACCAAATACTTATTTCTTCAAAAGGTTTTTCTTGCTCTAAAGTTATTTTTTCTTGGTTATCTAAATAAAGAATAGGAAGAAAACAAGCAATTCTTTCATTACGTTCTTTGCCGACTAATGTAGTATAAGTAAGTTTTTGTTTTTTTTCCTTAACAAAGAAACCTCTGATTTTTTTATAAAGATCTTTAATTTTTTCTTTAATATTTATGGTTTTTTTAGGCATCACAATACTAATGTCATATTTAGCCCTTCTAAACGACAATTCTTTCTTAATTCTTCTGTGTTCTGTATTAATTGCTTTATCCAGCGCTTTCATAAGTTCCTGGAGAGTAACTTTTCTGCCTCTTGGAATGGGTGTTCTTGGAAGAATTTCTGGCATATCATCTGGAATAAAATCAACCATCTGACTGGCTCCAACAGCCTCGTCAGTTTTTTTGCCTTTCTTTTCAAATAGAATTTCATCAATACTAAGAATATTATTATGTAAAATATTAGATTTAATTCGAAGAAGTAAGGCAGCAGCCAATAGTACTTTAGATGAAATAAAGAAACTTCCTTCTTCTAATTCTTCAAGTTCTCTAATTTTTTCAATATATTTTCTAACAAGAAGAACTAAATCAATGTTCCAAGGATCTAGTTGTTCAGTCTTAATTAAATCATAAATAATAGCCTGCCAGCTTAATTCACGAGATACAAGTAGATCATATAATTGATCTTGACCAACTTGGCCAGCCTGATTATTTTTATTTTTATTATTTTTATTAGTCTTTATTTCTTTCATATTAAAAACAAGAAAAATGAGATTAAAAAGAATTAGTAACCACTGAGCAATTACTACAAACCGAAAAGTTTATAAAGTTCATCTTCTATTATATAATATCACCTCTTTTTACCCAGGGGAGGCTTGAAGGGGACCTCTTTTGATTTTCCTTAATAGCTTCCTCTAGGGTTTTATTATATTAACCCCAAAGTTCTTTAGAAAAATATTAGAAAACTTTTTAATATATCTCTGTTAATTTCTTAGTATGATAATTAGATGGAAGAGAGGCTCTTTCAAATGCAATATGTGTGACAAAAAGCTTGGATTTTTTACTGAAAAATATATTCAAGAAGTAAATGATGAAGAAAAATTTTTGTGTAAAGATTGTAATGAAAAGATTGAAAATGAAGCAGAAAAAAAATGGCAGAAGTGTG
>CAZBLY010000010.1:0-21020 GCA_964493265.1 Candidatus Woesearchaeota archaeon | reverse complement strand
AGTAATTGCAATATATTATTGATGGAGGAAGGTCCACACACCCTTGTTTAACAAGAAGTAGCCAGTCTCTAAAGAGGCATGCTGAAAAGTATAGCAATGGCACAGAAACGACACAGCTTTCAAGGAGATATGATTCATGCGATGATCAAAGAATTGAAAGATTTGATGAAACGCCGAGTTTGTTTAACAAATAAGGCGTGCCAAAAATCTTATGATTTTTGAGCGCGGCTATCTTGGCTGGTGCAAGTTCGTAAGAACGCTTAGTCGGATGTTAGCATGTTCATTTTCTTTCCTAAAGGGAAGAAGGAACAACAAAAAGTGGCCTATTGTTGGCTACCTTTAATTATTAAAAACAAAAAACCAACAAACAAACGCAAAAAATAAAAAATGGCAGAGCAATTAAGTGTCCCATCATCAGGAGGCGGTCTTGTTAGATATTTTGACGAATATAAAAGCAAGCTCCAGATTAAACCAGAATTTGTTATTCTTCTTATAATTCTTGTAATAGTTTTTGAAATTATTTTAAGATTCATTAAATTTTAAGTAAAATTTAATTATAAAAAAATAAAAATGATTGAAATTAAACAGATTCTTGACAAAACTGAAAAATCACTTAGAATGAGCGACCATATGATCTATATAACATATCCTTTAATTAAAGAAAATCGTCTTCTAAAAAAAATTATTGAAGACCTTTATCAAATTGCAAACAATATCATAAACGCAATACTTCAATATGAACACATGTATAAAAGAATAAATCTTGATCCAAATAAAAATCAAGACCAGGAAGATAATTTCAATCTATTCAAAAATAAATGTGCAGACAGATTTAATATCACAAATCAAGAAATACAGGAACTTGAAGAACTTTTTAAACTAATGAATAAACATAAAGAAAGTTCTTTTGAATTTTCAAGAAAAAACAAACTCGTTATTATGTCTGATAATTTAAAAACAGAATCAATTAATCTAGAGAAATTAAAAAAATATCTTAATATTTTAAAAATTATCCTAAAGAAAACCAAAAATAAAATTGAAAACAAATAATAATTCTGACAGATCTAATAGATACATATAAATAATAGCCCGCCTTTAAAAACAATACTTGAAAAATAAGAAAAAAGGGGCAAGATTAAAAATTATTGTTCTTAATAGCAAAATGTTAAATGAGATAGAAAGAGAGAAGAGAATGGCTGAACATCTTTTCTATGTATCATTAAAATACACAAAAACAGGCGATGTAATTCTAAATCTTATTAATAGATGGGAAAGAATGATTGATAGATGCATGGAACTCCTCCTAAAAAGAGCAAAAAAAAGAAAATCAATTAGAGAGATTCCAATTGCCCCAAAAGCCAGAGAATTGGCTGTTAGAGATGCGTACAAAAACGAGCTTGTCCAAACAATTATGGATATGTATGCTTTTTATAGACGTCTTCCAACATTAGAAAAAATGAGAGAACATGAATTTAGAAAACATGTTGCAGTAAGAGCAGTTGATAATGGAAGAGAAATTGTAATTGATATGGATAAATTAAAAGAATGGCGCTCTATACTTGAGGATTTTCTTAAATATGTTAGACAGATGTCAAAGAAAAAATAAACAATAAAAAAAGAAAAATTATAAATACCAAATATAAATAATAATCATATAAAAGATGGCTAAGGTTATTGTTATAAGTTCTGGAAAAGGGGGTGTTGGCAAAACAGTAACTTCAATTAATCTCGCCTCAGCCCTAAACAAATTAGGAAAAGAGACTATCCTTATAGATAGTAATTTTACAACGCCAAATGTAGCAATTAATTTAGGGGCTCCAATAATTCCAATAACATTAAATAATGTTCTACAAAATAAAAGAACAATTTTTGAGGCAATCTACCAACATCATTCAGGAACAAAAATGATTTTACCATCCCTGGCTCTCAAAGACTTAAATGGAATTAAACCGGAATTATTTGTAGATTCAATTAATGAATTAAAAAAACACGCTGATTTTATTATCATAGATTCAGCAGCAGGTCTTGGAAGAGAAGCTTTGTTTGCATTTAATGTTGCAGATGAAATTCTTATTATAACAAATCCTGAAAATGCTGCTGCAACAGATGCACTCAAGACAATTCAAATTGCAGAAAAATTAAATAAAAAAACCTCTGTAATTCTTACTAGAAAAAGGCAGGATAAAAAAGAATTATCCACTTCAGATTTAGCAGATCTTCTTGAACAAAAACTATTAGCAATAATTCCAGAAGACAATGCAATAAGAGAAAGTCTTTATCTAAGGGATGCTGTAATTTACACGCATCCAAGAAGCAGGGCAACTAAAGCATATTTAAATCTGGCAAAAAAAATCATAAAACAACAACAAGTCAACATTTAAAAATCAAATCTTCTTCTTTATTCTATGGAAAACATACAAAAACAAACCTGGGGGTTTGTTCATCACTAGAATTCTAAATTATCTTAGCTATGCTTTTCCAATTTCTCAAAAATCTAAAAACCCTCAAAACATTTTTAATACCAAAATTATTAAATCTAAATATGGTGGTAGTTGTATAATGGTTTGTATGCTCGGCTGTGGCCCGTGCGGTCTGGGTTCGATTCCCAGCTACCACCCTTTAAATAAAAGAGGTAAAAAAAGCAAATAAAATGACAGAAATTGTAAAAGGCTTTCGCGATTATACAGAAGAAGAATCTTTAATCAGGCAAACAATCAAAAATATCATAATAAAGAAATTCAAAATTTATGGATTCCAACCAGCTGAAACCCCGATAATAGAATATGAAAAATTTGTAAAATCAGATAGTCAAGATGAAGTCATTTCTGATATCTTTAAACTCAAAGACAAGGGAAAAAGAAATCTTGCATTAAGATATGAATTTACTTTTCAACTCAAAAGATTAGCAAAAAATAAAAAATTGCCATACAGAAGATATCAAATCGGGCAAGTATTCAGAGATGAGCCAATAAGCAAGGCTAGATTTAGACAATTTACCCAATGTGATGTTGATATAATTGGTTCAACAATAAGAGATGAGGCTGAAATTTTAAAACTCAGTTCAGAAATTCTCAGGGATCTTAAAATTGAGGCAATAATCTACATTAATAATAGAAAACTTCTAAATGAAATTTTAGAAGAGCAAAAAATAAAACAAAAGCAAGAAGTTATCAAAGAAATTGACAAGCTTGACAAACTACCTGAAAGAATAGTCAGAAAAAATTTAGCAAAATACAAAGCAGAAAATCTCCTAAGTATTTTCAAAAAACCAGAATCATTCTTTAAAAAATACAAAGCTTATAAAGAAATCCGGGATCTAGAAAAATATTGCAATCTTTTTGGAATTAAAGTAGAATTCCTGCCTAGTCTTGCCAGAGGTCTTTCTTACTACAATTCAAGTATTTTTGAAATAAAAACAAAAAAGATGAAAGACACAATTATAGCTGGTGGTTCTTATCTTGTAAATGGAATTCAATCAACGGGGATATCATTTGGATTAGAAAGAATAGCATCATTAGCAAATATCAAGACTGAAAATATTAAAACAATTATCATATCCATTAACCAAGAAAAAGAACCAATCAAAACAGCAGAACAATTAAGAAAACAAAATATTTCTTGTTTAATTCTAGATAAAATTAGTAAGGCTCTGGATTATGCAAACAAACAAAAAATTCCTTATGTAATTTTTATAGGAAAAGAAGAATTGAAAAAGAAAAAGCTTAAACTCAGAGATATGAAAACAGGAAAAGAGAAATTTCTGACTACAAAAGAAATAATAAAATTACTAAAATAATTAAATCACTAAAATAAATTATCTTGTTTCTTATTAGTTTCTTATTATCTTACTTCTTAAGCAATAAAATTACTGAACCAATTAAAGCCAATACTGGACCAACAATAAAGCCATGTGGTGGTAAAATCAGTGCAACAATACTAAGTAATAATATTACCATTGCTATAATTTTTGGAGCCTTTCTAATAAGAGCTGTTGCAATCAACATTCCCAGACCACAGAAGATACTCCAAAAGATATATTTTGGCAAGGCTAGTTGATCAAAAAACAAAGCAAGAATTCCTGCTACAAATACAATAATACTTCCTGTTAAAAAAAGCAAATAAGCAGATTGAATTGTTGTTGGTGCTCTTTCTCTTGGCATTTTTCTCATTGGTCTTGCTCTTGTCTTAACTCTTCTAACTTTTTTCTTGGCTTTTCTTTTTACTTGTCTCTTTTCAGTTTTTTTAGATCTCTTAGATTTCTTTCTAGATTTCCTCTTTTTTGCCATATTCATACATATTTCTTGTGTTTAAAAAGTTTTTGAGAACCTTTTGTTAATTCTAAAACATATTTTGCTTTCTTTTTTGAGTTATAAATTCTAAAGGGCCTGAAATTTTTTTTGATTTCAATTATTTTTTTATTTCTGTCTAAAAAGAATGCATCAAATGAAAAGAAGACAAAAAAACTATGTAAAGATATTTTCCTTTCCTTATCAAATACAAAAAGAAGATTCCTTTTTTTAGAAAACATCAATCCCCTGAATTTATCCCAATTACTCTTGCATGTCTTTATCTGAATTTTCATCTAATAAACTTATAGATTAGCCAATTAAAAAGTTTTTGAGAACGAATTTATCTCACATTAACAACTTTCTTTGTTTCTTCCTTACTATCACTTCCTTTAGGTCTCACAAAATAAATACCTTGAGGAACATCAAAATCATATGTTCCAGTTGAAGAAGAATTTTTATTACTATATTCAGCAACTTTTCTTCCACTTAAATCATAAACATCAACTTCTTTTGCCCCAGAAATCTTAACTTTTCCATTTGTTATTGTTGGTGTAGCATTAAAATTAACATAAGGAACATAAACAGTAGCATTAAGAGTATCATTATTGAAAATAGCTTGATAATTATAATTTCTTCCTTCCTCAACAAGACTATCAACAAAAGTATAATTAACTTTATTTGGTTCTGTAATTATTCTAGTAAGATCTTTGCCATTTTTATCAATATCAATAATTCCTGTTTGATTTGTCATAAAGTCTAATCTAACTCCAAGATTAACAACATCTTCAATAGTTCTGGCACTAAAATCTGTCATTGTTTCCTGGATGCCTGTTGGTGTTGAAGTAAAAGTATGCCATTCATCAGACGAAGGGCCTGGCCAATAAGTAACATTCTGATTTTCTGATTCATCTAGTGCTTTGATTTGATAATTAATAGTTCCTACCCCTCCTAAAGTTGTATCAATATTAAAAAAGAAAGTGTCATTTTTAATTGAATCTGCCCAAGCATTAGTTGAATCACTATCCATATACCATCTTAATAATGTATTAGATGAATCAATTCCAGCTCCATCAGTAATATAGGCATCAACATCAAAAGGTCCTGGCCAAGAAGTATCTGGCCATTCTGTTACATTATCAAAGCTTGGTGGTGTCTGGTCATTTACAATTCTTTCAATAGGGAAATAAGTTGTATCACTTCCTGTATTTCCATTACTTTTTATTAATTGTGAATTAATATGAGAATCCTCTATTATGAATTTAATTAGTGTTTGGAGAGTTGTATCACCTTTTGTTTTAGTTAATTTTACCCATGCCGAATCTCCATTAACTAATAATGAATCTTGGTTCTCAAAATTTAAATCAAAAACATCATAACGGTGTGAAATAGAATTAGCTGTATCTACAATTGTTGTGCATACTTGTGAAGGATTTTTATAAAGAGCTGATAACGCATAAAAAGTTGATCCAGTACTCCAACCCGAAGTATCTACAACCACACTTAAATTTATAGTATGTGCAACAACATTTTTCAATGGATTGTCTAAACAATTTTCTAAAAGAAAATTATGATTTGGATAAAAACCATCTCTTACTACCCAATTTGTTTCTGTTATATGTTTTGAAGAATTAGTATCTTTATTTGCTACAAAATTCAAGTGCTGCCCAATTTGTAATGGTGGATTAAAATCTCCGCCAGAAAATGTGCATCTTCCATTATTATTTGTTGTTTGATAACAAGTATCTGGAGGACTTATTCTTATGGCTGATACGGGGCAGTTTGCTCCCGGAATACCATTTTCTGAATCATGAACATGCCAAGAAATTGATTGAGAGTTTATGACTTTTGGAAATAATATTGATGCTAAAAATAAGGTTGAAAATAATGTATTTTTTATCCATCCCATTTAAAAAATAAAACAAAGAAGTTTTTAAATCTTTTGTTTTACTACTATCTAGTTATTGCTGTTGCCAAATAGCATTCCTTTGAGCATCAATAAGATAAACTTTTCCTGGTTCTAAATCAAAGTCAGCTAGATATATCTCTGCACATGTAGCCAGATTTATATCTCTAATTAACTTTTGTGTTGATGGATCCCACCATCCTATAATCGTTTCTTGAGCAATTATTTGATTTCCATTTTTATCTCTTATATCACAAAGTTGGCTTGCTTTTTTAATTTCAGTATTAAATGGCAACACAACATAATTCTCAGAGAAAGTCCCAGGAACATATTTAAAATCAAACTCCACTTTCTCAGGCATAACTCCTAGCCAAGTTATATCATCTTCGAATTTTGTGCTGATGAAATATGGCTTGCCTTGTTCCATATCAAAAGGCCCTGTAACAACATAATCTGGCAAAAGTATTCTATTAAGCCAGCCATGAGCAGCTCCATATTGTTTTTGTTCTGTAGGATTCCAGAAAGCAATATAATCAAAAAGAGTTGCATAAGCATCTAAAAGATCTTTACTGCCTTTAATTATTATTGGACTATCTTTAATTTCTGGAATATAATTAATAATCCAGTTTATATTTGGCTTTAAAATTGAATTGCTTTTCTTTAATTGTTGTGTGAATTTAACATAAACATCTGATTCTTGAGTGCATTCTTCTGTTGGAAGATGACAAACACCATCATATTTAATAAGATAATCAGTAATACTGCCACTGACAACACTACCAGCACCACCAAGCTTAGATAGTTCATCGCAAGATAAAGAATACCAACCCTGGCTGTCTGAATCAATAAAACAACAATAAGCTTCTTGTCCAGTATTTTCAGGACTACATTCTTTTCCTGTTTTAATACATTCTCCAGTACAAGAATCAGTCCATCCAAAAGCCTGCATCATTCCACAAGATGAAGAACATTTAGGAACACAAGATGCTGTTCCTCCGCCTTCTCCACCAATAGTTGTAACAATCACTTTATAGAATTTTAAAGCTGGCTCAATATCATAATCATTATATGATCTAATATTTTTATCTAAATCAGTATACTGCCAATTACAATTTTCTTCATTTATCTCTCCAATACATTCTGTTGCAATAGCTATTTTCTGGCTTAAAACATTTTCAACAACCATTTCTTCCCAATTAATTTCAACATAATCTTCTTGTTGTTGAGGAATAATGCCCCCAATTATAGCATGACCAACAAATTGATTAACAAATAAAAGAAGTAATAATGCAATAATTACAATAATTGCAATAATCATCCACGCCTTTTTTTTATCCATTCTATCATTCATTTTAAGTTTTTAATATTTTTAAATGTTTTTTATTCTAATTTATTTTTCTATTATATTAATTTTGCCTATCTTTCCTTCTTTGTATAGAATTTTAAGTTTTACCATTTATTTAGTATTTATTTTTTATTCCCCTATATACTTTTCTATTTTTTTGGTATTTTTTTTACCTTATTTTATCTTAATCCAGGAAGTATTGACCGACTAGGTTGGGTTGGTTTTTTAGGAACAACTCCGCCAGTTCCTTCAACTAATCTAATTTTTATTGGAATATTAAAATTACAAATACCACAATCTTCAGGACAATTTTTAATATTTTCATGTTCTTTGCATAAACCATCTCCACATCTTATGCAGAATTTTATTGAAATAATAGGATATTCAGGATCATCAACAGCTATTAATCCAGGACAGCAATTAAATGGAGGATTAACTTGAATGCCTTCTGGAGCACAACAATCTTCCGAACATGTTTTATAGGTTTCTCCTGGCTCGCAGATTCCATTTCCACAAATACAAACACAGTCATTTGGACAATTTATACAAGTTTCTCCTTCCTCACATTGTTTATTTCCGCAGACTGGTTCTTGTCCTGGACTACTGCCACCTCCACCTCCCCCGCCAGACTGTTCATTTACAGTAAAGGATCCTGCTCCTGTTTGAAATTGATAATATTGTTTACCACAATTTATTACAATTGAATATGTATCTGGAAAGGATGTTGCAAGTCCTAATGTTTCATAAACTCCTGTTCCAGAATTATATCCCATAACATAGAAATCAGAACTTCCTAAGCCATCTAAACTTGGAATTATTGTTAAATTGCATGTTGCTCCTAAAATTGACTGGCTTCTATTTGTTGTATAATTGGCTCTTATATCAAAATAAGTGTTCGTGTATATTGATGATTCATAGATTGCATTTAAATTTGTTAATTGATAAAGCATTGTTAACATTATGTGTGTGTTGTCATCTGTAATTCTGTTTGTTGTTAAATTGACTAATTCTGTCTGGCTTATTTGTTGCTCAATTGATGCATTTACTGAATAATTTGTTTTGTAATATTTTGCTGTAGAAGTTTCATAATATTCTGTGACATTTTGTCTTTGTATGTATCCGCCGGCATTTGTTGTTATATTATGTAATAAATTATTGTTTGTATCATAAGCTGTTACATATGCTCCTGAAACTGGCGAACTATCAGAATAATTAACATAAGCATCAAGATACCATTTAAAAAATAAAGTAGATGCTTGGGTTATTGAATTAGTTGATTTATCATGTGTAATATTTAATAAAGTACTATTTGAAGGGGAACTCCCTTTTCCAACAATATCATTAGTTATAGAATTAGTAATAACACTATCTTTTACCAAGGTATTATTAGAATTTTGTATTTCAATACCATAAGTATTGTATGTAATATTACAATTGGTAATTAAATTTCCAGAAGAGGATCCACCAAGAGATATGCCCTTCCAATTTTCAAAAGAAGTTAAATTAGTAATTGTATTATTCTCTGAATTAGACAACCAAACCCCTATATTATTATTATTAAGCGAATCCCCATAAATTTCATTATTATGAGAACTGGATAAATAAACTGCATCTTGAGAATCACTTACATTATTATCATGAATTTTATTTTCTACAGAATTTGACAAATAAATAACAAAATAAGAATTTGTTAGATTATTTCTATATATCTCACTTTCATTGCTATAATCTAAATAAATGCCCCAATGTCCTGAAAATACCCCTCCATTAGTAATATTATTATCTTTAATACTATAATTAAAACAATTAGATAACTGTATTCCTGGGCTTAAACTTCCATTAGTATATATTGTATTAAACTCAATTGTACCATTAGCACTATTATTAAATAAAATAGCAGAAGCTTCTGAATTACTATTATTTGCTTGGGTTATATTAAAATTTTTTATAGTCACATTATCATAACCCGCAGAATTATTGATAGCATATCCTGTTTGTGCAGAGGAATAATTTATATTATATTCACCACCATCTAAAGTTATATCATCTGCTCCAATATTAAAACATGTTCCTGTACTTTCCAAATTACAATTCATAGTGCAAGATTCTGTTATAGTGTCACCACAAGTATAATTATAAGTTCCATTATTGCAACCACAGGGTAAAGGTTGCTGTTCCATAGGTGCAAAAATACTAAAGGAAGTTATATTGGCATAAACATAATTTTGAGCTGTGTTAACTCCACTTCCAGAGACCTCACTCCAACTTGTATCATATTTCCATACTTTTAATAATGATTCATCAATACTTCCTAACCCAGATTCATTATAACTAACATTAAGATAGAACCACCCTAATGACTCAACTACAATTTCAGTTATATCAACAGATAAATTAATATCTTTTGTATTTGATGGATTGCCTGCAGGAACTTGCGAAGAATTTATCTTAACATCCATATTATAAGTAAAACTTATAATTGTATTATTGAAAGTGTTATTAATTGCCAAGACATTTGTAGAACTTCTAGAAAAAAAATCTAAACCATTATTTTTAAGGATATTTTCAGTGATATTGCTATTACTTGCTGAGTCAATATATATCCCACAATTATTAGAGGTTATATTATTATGTTCAAAAACATTGCTATTAGTCCATACAGAACATCCCTCAGAATTATTAATTATGGTATTATTAGAAATAAGATTATTATTCCCAGACCATATTGAAATCCCTGAATCTCCCCCTCCATTAATAATAGTGTTTCTATTTATAATATTCATACCACCCCCTTCTATATATATACGATCATACCCAGAACCATTAAATGTATTATTAAATAGGGTATTGCTGTTGCCATTAATTAAATACATAATCTCAGCACTTGGTCCGCATGAAATTGTGCTGTAAGATAAATTATTATTATTTGATTCATTAAAATAAATACATTTACCATTATTCCCTGGATTATTAGGCATTGTGATATTTGTTATATTAGTATAATTTGAATATTCTAATAAAATAGGATATGCCCCCAAAGAAAGAATTGTGGCATTTTTAATTGTGCTGTTTATTGAACGATCTAAATAAATAGCTTTTTCACCACCACTTAAATTGCAATTCTCTATAGTTATATTATCATATTGGGAAATTTTTATTAAATCTATATTATTAAAAGCGCTGCTAATAGTATAACCGCCACAATCAATTATAATATTATCTGCATTAACATCAAAACAAGCTACTGAAGCTGTTTCTGATTGATTCAAAGTACAACTCTCGCTTATAGTATCACCGCAAGTAAAATTTGTTGTTGCTCCAATACAATCTGCCTGAACATGAACTAAATTGATAATAAAAACCAAAGCAAATATTGCAATTACAAACATCAATAAAAATTTCTTATTCATTTTATCTCTTTTTCTTGCAAAATTATTAAAAGAAGATAGAAAGAGAGGCTTATAAAATTTATTGAACTAGGATAAAATTAGAATAGAATGAGAGTAAACGCAAGTTTTTTATATGCCCAACATTTAAAATTTTAATGGCAAGAACAAGAATTAAATTAGCAAGTATAGACATTAAAAAGTTGAATGAACTTATTTCAGGTATCAAAGAAATAGCCTCTAAAGCAGGAGTTTTAATTAGAGGTCCAATTCCTTTGCCAACAAAAAAACTCAAAATCACAACAAGAAAAAGTCCTTGTGGTGATGGCAAAGCAACTTTTGATAGATTTGAGATGAGAATTCACAAAAGGTTGATCGATATGCCTGCTGATGAAAGAGTTCTTCATAGTATAATGAGAATGCCAATTCCAAAAGATGTTAATGTAGAAATAGAGATGATTGAATAAAATTTAAAACAATTAATAAAAAATTCTAATAATTAATAACTTACCAACAATTAGTGACGGGAATTAATAAGAATAAGGGATAAGGAACTTAATTATGTAAGAGATATTTTATATTCTAAATCTTAAAATAGATATTAAGGATTCTAAAAAACAGAAAATAAAAAACCACATAGTCCAGGGTGGAGATAAATTAAATAATTTATCCATTATATCTAAATCTAAATTCTTTCCCCTTGCTTTCATTCTTTTATTTTATTCTGTCTGAATTTTTCTGACTTATTTTAATTTTTTTGTTTTTTATTTATTCTGGCAATATTTGAATATTTTTTGTTAGAGTTTCTCTATAAATATATGAAGCTACTATTTTTATTGGACTTAAATGTGTTTCTGTTGGAACAATTGTCTGGCATGTAACCTGGCCAACTCTTGTTGATCCGCTCAAGGAATCTATACTCCCATAAGGTTTTGTTGTTGATTCAAGTCTGCAAGTAAAACCTTGTTCTGCATCTATTATAATCTCAACTTGATTTTCCTTTAATTTTTCATCTATATCATCTGTCTGAATTTTTCCACAATCTGCTGTTGGCAGATAGACCTGTCCTGTTCCTTTGTTTTCTATTAAAAATTTTATATAAAGTTTATTTCCAACTATGCTTTCTGTAAGGCTTGTTATTTGTATAGGCCCTGCTGAATTGTCTCCTATGTTAATTTTTTCATCTTCAATAAGACAAACCACACTACTTTTACCAATACATACACTTGTTTGGGTTATTGTAGCATATTTATAACAAGAATCTAATTTAATAGGAAGATCAAAAATAGCTGGAAAAGTTTTCCAAGGTAGAGCTTCTGTAGCAAATGACAATCGCTCTTGGCCACCTTCTTGAATTTCAGTTTTTTTATCTAGAAAATTAGAATTCTGAAGATATGTTTCAACATTTTGTAAATTATCAGCTATTCCAGAAAGATAAAAATGCGCTGATGATTCAGGAACATCATAACCGCCTAAATTATTTACATCAACATAAATAGGATAAGTTATTCCTGTAACTAATTCCATAGGTGGCGCATCTTGAACAAAATTTGTAACTAACCCTATTGTATCAAATTCTGTTTCTTTTTGCTGTTGACAACCCATTTGTCCGCTTGAAAAAAATAAAACAGCAACTAATAAAAATATTATTAAGATTCTGAAATCAAATTTCATCTTTTTTTTCTTACCTCTTTTATGTTTTTTGTCTTTTCTTTTTTATTTTGTTTTTTATTTTTATTTATTCAACTTCTGTGTCAATAAAAAAAGGATAACTTTTTTCTAAAGCAACCCCATAATCTAATGTCATAACAAGAGGATAACTTTGTTGTCCTCCCATATTGTAAATAAGACTTGAACATTTTATAAGCCTTTCGTTTTCAAATTCAATTAATCCTGTTATTGGTTGACCAGAAACTGTACATAACATTGTTTGCGGAATCATTTCAATCATAAAGTAAGTCACGTTTTCTTGATCAAAACTAGAAGAAAAAATCTTTGCCTGCTGTTGTTTTCTTAAAATTATATTTAAAGACACTTCATAAGCATCTTGTTTTTTACGAACTGTTTTTTGTAGAGACATAGTTATTGGGGCAGGATCCTGACTTAATATTGGTTGTTCAGTTCCAGGAACAGTTATTGTTGCTGTTGCTTGTGTTGTTTCTCTATATTTTAAAGAAACAAACAATTTTCCTGAATATGGTTTTATCATTTCTGGAAGACCATAATAACTATATTGATCACTTGTTGGAAAATAAACTTCTGTCTTGCCAGGTGTAATTTGTTTTTCAATCTTACTTCCCCCAAAACCTGAAACCTCTTTTTCAATAACATCAGCAGATTTTATATTGAAAAAAGCACATTCGCCAAAACCATCACTAGAAATGCCGCCAAAACCATCTGCTATATTATCTCTAATACAGATTTGTCCTGATTTTGGCTCCTCATCATAATTTTCAATCTTAACACCAACATAAAAAGTATCTCCTTGTTGTAAAACCTTACCCATACTAAGATAATCAATTCCAGTTTCAATGCTATAATCTATTCCAGTTCTTCCTTCAGTTGCACTTTGTTGAAAACAGCCTTGCTGACCTGAAACAAAAACAAGAACAATTAATAATATAATTAAAATAAAAATTTGGCTCTTTTTCATTTTTGTTAGTTTATTTTTTTGTTATTTTGTTATTTTATTACTTTATTATTTTGCTTTATTTATTCTTAATTTTAGATTTTTATATTTTTATATTTTCCTCTATTTTATTTCTTTATTTTTTATGGCGACTTAGTAATCATTGTTTTGTGGTCTGAATAAACAGTATAATAAGCTTCAAGTTCAAAGGGGTCCATTACAGCTTTTGTTGGCGCAATTGAAACAAACAAACTGCAAGGAAAAATAAATTTATCAAGTTCCTCATCATATTGGGTTAGTTCTTTTAAATTTTCATAATCATATTCATTAAGTTGTAATTCGTGATCCTGCCCTTCGAGATGATCGCAATTTGCTAAAATATTCTCTGGAAATAATATACTGATACTTTCTATTTTTTTCAATTTGACTTTTTCTTCTTTTCTTTTTATAGTAAGTTGAAAATCATATTCTTTACCTTGCTGAAATGGCATATCATTATTGCTTCCAAGAGAAATCATATAGGGTGCATCAAATTTCATTTCACTTCTTACAATTCCCATATATGGTTCATCACCTATCCAGACAGGCCATATTGTTTTCACAGCAACAGGTCTTTCAAGTTCTACAACAACATATTCAGTATAAAGATTTTTATCTATAGCTTCTGTGATTTCTCCCCCACATCTAAAACTTGTATGTAATTTTTGACCAGGCGCAGTTGTTGGAAAAATAAATTCATCCCCATAAGAATAAGAACCCATCATGCTAATATCAAGTTCTCTATCCTTGTCTTTTTTTAAAAAACATTTCGGCTTGACATGTAATTCAGAAAGTTCAGGATTGCTAACAGACAATGAAACCAACATATTTAGATTATCATTGCTAAGAATATTTTTTTCAGAAAATTTAACACTTACAGAAAATTCCTCTTGCGTTGATTGAATATTAGGATCTTCCCATGAAACAAAAAAAGGACATCTTGGATCTGCATAAAGACAATAACGAAATTTCGCAAGTTCAGAAAAAGCCTTGCCCCCGCCTTCAAATAATGGTGAGGCAAATTTCAAATATTGGGGAAGTGTTCCAGATCTAAAAGCAATAGTAAGACCCCAGATAAGACCAACTATAATTGCAAGAATCAAAGGAATTATAACAACATATAGAACAATTCTACGCACTTGTTCAGGCAATCCATTATAAGTAAACACAAAAATCCAAGTAATAAATCCAAGAATTATAAAACCAGAAATTGCTAAGACAATTGTTCCTAATAATCCTTTTAGACCAATGCTAAAGATTGCAAATAAACTAAGCAAGACCCCTATGACTGCTCCAATAAGACCTGCAAAAAGAGCTATATGTAAGGAATTTAAAGCGACTTCGCCGAAAAGTCCTTTTGAAATAGTAAAGACTACAGCAGTTATGAAAAAAATAGCCACAAGAATACTAATAATTAAAATAAATAAAAATATTGGATCCATTTATTTCTTTTTTATTTCCTCTTTTCTGATTTTTTATATTTTTCCTATAAATACTAAAATTTTTAAAATTAAAAACCTTTCCCTTATAATGGAATATGCATCATCACAACAAAGAAAGAGCAAAAGACAACAAAGAAAAAAAAGAAAATATAGAGTTTATAAGAAAGGCGGCCCTATGCGAACACAAACATTAAAAAAGAAACAAAAGAAAAAGAAGAAATAGGAAAAAAGAAAACATAAAGAGGAAAAGAGGTAAAAATTAATAATGACAAATATAATTTTCATTGCTGATATCTTGCTCATTAGTATAGCTTTTATTTGGCTTGTTGCTGCATCAATAACAGACCTAAAAAAAAGAGAGGTTCCAAACTGGCTTTCTTTCAGTTTGATTGCTATTGCATTTATAATAAGAATCCTAGCATCAGCAATAACAAAACAATCTTTCTATATGTTATCTGCTTTAATTGCCTTTGCCATTTTCTTTGCCCTATCAAATTTATTTTATTATACAAGAATCTTTGGGGGGGGAGATGCTAAACTTCTTATGGCTCTTTCAATAGTTTTTGCAACAGCGCCCAGTTTTATGACAAATATAAATCTAATGCAAATAACACAAGAATCTTTTTTAGGCCTTAATTTCAGCGAGCCTTTTCTTTTGATTTTTTTAATTAATATTTTTGTTTTGGGCTCTTTGTATGGCTTAGTTTTTAGCGTTTTCTCGTCAATAAAAAACAGAAAAAGTTTTGTTGGTGAATTCAAAAAAACTCATCAAAAAAGAAAAATAAAAATATTTAGTTTATTCTGCTGGCTCATAGCTCTCTGTTTCCTTGTTCTTAGTTTTTTTGGCCTTTTCAATTTATTTGGTTTTATTGATTTTAATTGGTTCTTTTTTGTCTTTATCATTTTCTTAGTTTTTCCTTATGTTTATATTTTTGTTAAAGCTGCAGAAAATTCAGCCATGATTAGAAAAATTCATCCAGACCAGCTTACTGAAGGGGATTGGATTCTTAAACCAATCAGAATAAAAAACAGAATCATAAAACCAACAGTTCACGGACTTAATAAAAAAGAAATTATGATGTTGAAAAAATTAAAAAAGCCCGTGATTGTTAAATATGGCCTGCCTTTTGTTCCTATTTTCCTTGCTTCCCTTATCTTAAGTCTTTTTGTCGGAGACCTATTAATATTATTGATTCAGCTATTTATCTAGAAATTAAGAAATTAGAAAATCAGAACTTAAAACTAAAATCTAAGGAATTCTCTTCTTAATATGCTTTATTATTTCTTGAGCCTCAGATGAATCTTTCTTTTTTTGTTTTTTATCTGTTTTTTTTCTTTCTTGTTCAAAATTTTCTGTTACAACTTTTTCAGCTTTTTTTCTTATTTTTTCACCGAGTTTTTCAAGTTCTTTTTTAGTTGGCTTTTTTTTCTGCCACATCAAATTTACATTATCCTTTTCAAATCTGGGAATTAAATTTACAGAAAAATGACTAACTGTCTGGCCAGCTATTTGTCCTTGAGCAATATAAATGCTTATTCCCTGAGCTTTTGTTGTCTCCATAATTATTGGTTCAATTATTTTAGCAAAAACAAATATTTTTTTTAAGATAGCGTCGGGAATTTCATAAATAAACTGAAAATGTTTTTTTGGCATGATAATCAGATGACCTAGATTAGCAGGATAAATATCAAGTATAGCAAGAATATCATTATCTTCATAAATCTTTGTTGTCTCTATTTTACCAGAAATAAGCTGACAGAAAAAACACTCTCCTTGTCCTTGTTCTCCTTTTCCTTGTTTACCTTGTTGACCTTTTTGTGATTGCATCTGCATTTGCGCTTTGACAAATGCTTCAAGTTGTTCAGTAGAAGCATTTTTTATTTGTTCCCTTAATGATTTAGCTTGTTCTTCAGGAAGTTGCTCTATTTGCTCAAGAAGCTTTTTTCTCAGATTTTCAATTTCTTTTTTATCCATTTTATTTTTTGTTTTTTGTTTTCTAACCAAAAGCTCTTCGATAATCAATAACATCAATACTGCTTACATTTTCTATTTTGAGCAAGTCTTCTACCACTTCATCTGTACTTTTTTCTTCTGGTAAAGCCATTGTTGTTATAACAGCTATAAGACCAAAAGCAATTGGTTGTTCCTCGAAAGTTTTATTTTTTACATCAAATTTTTTTAATCTTTCTTCAATTTCTTTCTTTATTGATTCTAAATCTGTTTCTGGAGATTCTGGCATAACTTTTAATTTTAATACAGCCATTCCCATTTTTTCTTTTTGTTTTTTATTCTATGAACTATGGACCCTCAAAACCACATTCACATTTATATTTAACACCAACTTTACGACAATGATTGCATCTTGCTATAAAATGTTTGCCGCAAGAAGGACATTTAAAAACAATCCCTTTCTTATTTAGTTCTTTTCCACAACTACTACATTTTATTTCTTTCATTTTTTGTTTTGTTTTTTTTGTTTTGTATATTTATCTTTTATTTTGTTTTATTTTTTACTTTTTTGTTTTATTTTTTCTTTTGAGATTCAAAATGACATTCAAGTTCTTTTGCTTGTTTTTCTATATTATCAAGTATTTCTTTCATTTTTTTATTTGCATCTTTATAATTTTTATCTTCTACAGCAATTGAATAATAAGGGGCGCCAATATAATTAACTTTTGCTTTCTTTTCTATTTCCTCAAGAATCTTTTTAATTCTTTCTACCCCATTTTCTGCCTCGCTACTTAGGGTTATTTTTATCTTGACTGCAACTTTTTTTTCTCTTATTTTTTCAGTAATTATTTTCAATAATTTTTCAGCTTCATCATCTGTAAAACTGGCTGATTTTAAAAAAGAAGTGGCTTCTTTTGGTTTTTCTAATTTTTCAGTCAAATTTTCCAAAAATTGATCTAATTCCATTTCTTTTTTTATCTTATTGACAATTTCATCAACCCTCTTTTTATCTTTTATAATAACGCCAAGCATCACTAAAAAATCTTTTTTTCTTTTATGAATTTCAAGAACTTGTTTTTTATCTCTTGTAGTTACTCTTCTTAATGAAATATCAATGTGCTTTCTTATTCTATCCACTCTTAAAACTTTAACAACTATTTTTTTTCCTGGAACAACATAATTTCTTATATTTCTAATCCTTCCAGGAGAAACCTCGCTAAAGATGATAACAGCTTCCTTATCATAATCTTCAAGTTTTACAAAAACACTAGTTCTAATTATTCTATCAACAGTTCCCAGCAAAACATCACCTTCTTCTGGAAATTCTTTATTATTCATTTTAACTCATAAAAAAATTCATTTGATTTATTTAATTTGATTATAGTCTTTGATTAATTTGATTTTTTTAATAATTTGGTTT
Organism: Candidatus Woesearchaeota archaeon; assembly: GCA_964493265.1. Classification (GTDB taxonomy): domain Archaea; phylum Nanobdellota; class Nanobdellia; order Pacearchaeales; family UBA284; genus DAOWHW01. The sequence continues at coordinate 2,616 of CAZBLY010000010.1, read as the reverse complement.
TTTATTTAAAAACCTCAAGTATCTTAGCCTTTATTTTTGCTTTTCCTGAAGAGGGTTTTGTAAGTATTTGACCGCATTTTAAACATTTCACTTTTGTGGTTGCTTTTCCAAATACAACTTGTTCAGAACCGCATTTACATCTAACTTTGATAAACTTGCTTTTTGTTATGCGACTTTGTTTTGTTTGTTTCATATTTCAAAGACGCGAGAAGGCTTTTTAAATTTTAATACTAAGCTGCTGAGTGGATAATTCTTTCTCTATTAACTCAATAAAATTCTTTTCATTTTCTTGAGAAATTAATGCTCCGGCAGCTTTTTCATGACCCCCAACTTCACCACCAATTGTTTTAATAACAGAATTAAGTATCTTATTTAGGTTAATTTCTTTTTTTTCCTTATTTTTATCTCTAAATCTAACTATACGGGCCGAAATCTTAATTTTGCTATCTGGACGATACGCCATCCCTATAAGAATAGTTCCACTAGGATGGATAAAAGATGAAGACATTATAGACATTGCAGTTCCAATAATAGTATCTTTTATAGAAGATCTTGCATTAATAATAATATAATTTTCTTTTTGAATTTTTTTTGCACTTTCAATCCAATTTAATGCTTTAATAATAAGATGTTTATATTTATTATATATTCTTTCTACTTCCTCTCTTGCAGGTTTAGAACCCAAAAGAAAAGATAATGCAAAGTAACTATAACCCAATCTGCCACAAGCATTAATCATGGTGCTTACTTCCCGAGCATCCCAAACTTGATTAGCTATTTTTATTAAATAAATATTATCAATAATATCCTGGCCCCTTCCATCATTTACTCTTCTAACAAGTACTGCCGTAATTAATCTTGAAACTTCATCCTCATTTAAATCCATTAATGTTCTCCAGCCTCTTGGTGTTTTAACATCAATTCCTATTCCTCTTAACATTTCAAGAGAACCATTAAAATTTCCAGTCACACCAGGAATAAAAATACTTGAACTAAATTCGAGAGCTTTATGTAATGGTCTCATAGCTGAAAAAACTGTAAGGCCCCTTTTAATTTTCATTCCACTTTCTTGAGCATCATTAAGAATAAAATTATTTGGTTTGCTTATTGTTTTATCAAGAAAATCCCCTATCATTCCAAGAACCGCAAATTGTGCTAGATTTTTTTTGCCACCAAGTTCTTTAGCAAACATATATGATAAACCAGCTGCGCTTATTTTCTCATTTAAGGAATGAACAAGATAAAAATTTTCACCTAGATTATAATTTTCAATGTTTTCAAACACTGGTCCAAGTTCATGATGATCTATAATAAACACAGGAACATTAAATTTTGAAGTAATTTTTTTAATATCCTCTATTTTATTAGAACCCAAATCAAGAAAAATTACTGCCTTATATTTTTGTTTTGATACTTCTTGTTCTAAATTTTCAATAATTTTGTCTTCAAGCTGTTTTACAGTGCTAAGATAAAATCTTTGTTCATTTTGAAGCAAAAGTTTTGTAATAATAGCAGCAGAAGTTAATCCATCAGTATCGAGATGTGTTATAATTCTAATCATTCCTTGTTTAGAAAAAAGTTCTCTAAATCTACCACCTGCTTTTTTTACGCTATTTTTGATATTAATATTATTAAATAAATCTGAATTCATGATTTACCTCTATTAAATTTAAACTTAGCCCCTTAACAAAAACTAAGCTTATTTTCTGTTTTTTGTTTTTTATTTTTTCTTCTTTTTATAATATTTTTTTAGCCTTCTCATTTTTGCTTGTGTTAATTGAAGGCCCCTCTTAGCTCTTGTATCTTTTTTGTTCTTCTCAAGATGTTTCTTTAGAGCTTTGATCCTTTTTTCTATGACAATAAGTTCTGTAGATTCCATTTTAATGCCTTTTTCCTCTAATATCTTCTTAATTTTCTTTCCAGTAATTAATTTAATGCTTACAACCCCATAACCGTCTCTAAGTATAAGCCCTATTTTTGGAATACTTACACCTTTTTTAGCTAACTCAACAATAAGACTTTCAACTTCTTCCTTTTTCATAGAAAACCAAGGCGGCTTCTCAGATTTAGGAGAATGGCTTCTTGCCTTTCCACGACCTTTACCATATAATGTTGCCATTTTGTTATTGTATTCTTGTTTGAATTTGCTTTTATTTTTAAATGTTCTTATACTGAAATTTAAGAATTTTAACTATTCTAAATTATTTGATGCTAAAAAAAAGAAATGGCTTGAACATTATTAACTATTTATTTCCTGATTTTTTTATCTTCCTGAAAGTTGCCAAAACCTTTATAAACTCTATGAATATTCATAGGAGTATGGGTAGCAGTAATGGAAAGAGTAATGGTTCTAGTAATAATCACAATTCTGCTTCCAAGATTAAAACGAAAATTCTCAAATATATGGAAGATATGAATGTTGTAACCTCTTCTGAAATTACTAATAAATTAAATTTGTCGTGGAATACTGCTGAAAAAAGACTTCTCGAGTTAGCTCTTGAAGGTAAAATTACAAGATTAAAAAAAGCAGGGGTAAATCTCTGGATTTTAAAAAAAGATTAAAAAATTAAAAATAAAAATGATTAAAGAAATTATAAATAAAAAAGAAAAGAAAGG
>CAZBLY010000009.1:0-23354 GCA_964493265.1 Candidatus Woesearchaeota archaeon | reverse complement strand
CGGCGTTGAAAATGTTATCAAGATCATTTTATGCAAGAGATTCAGAGATAGTAGCAAGAGAGCTTCTTGGAAAAATCTTAGTTAGAAAAATTGGAAATAAAATTTTTAAATCAAAAATAGTTGAAACAGAAGCTTATTATGGAACTGAAGATCCTGCTTCTAGAGCTTGCAAGGGGGGAGACCTAAGAAAAGTTATGAAAAATAGAGCAGGAACAATGTTAGTTTATGGAATACATAATAATTGGCTTATTAATTTCATAACTGGAAAAAAAGGAATAGCAGAAGCTGTTTTATTGAGGGCTTTAGAGCCTTTAAATTTTAGTGAGAGATGCAAAGGGCCAGGTTTGCTTTGTAAGGCCTTAAAAATCAATAAAGATTTCCATAAAAAAGATATATGTAAGTGTAAGGAATTATGGGTAGAGAATATAAAAAATAAAGAAAAGTTTGAAATCAAAAGCTCACATAGAATTGGTGTAAGTTCTGATCTATCTAAAAAGTTGAGATTTTTTATTAAAGAAAATGAATTTATTTCTAGATAACATCAATATCACCAACCAAAACAAAAAGTTTAAATATTGAATAACTTCATATATTTAATCAAAATAAGTTGGTTCGGAGGAATTAACTAAAAAACAAAAAACTGTTATAGGTTAGATAAAATTTTCTGAATAAATTAAACAAAGTTATTCTTAATTATTAGTTCATGCTAAGGAGGTATCATATATAAAATGGCTAAAAAGAAGAAAGGAAAAAAGAAATAAGGAGGTTAAAAAATGACATATGAAGATGATGAAGAAGAAGAAAGTGATGATGACAACGAAGATAGTAACGAAGATGACTAGTAACTAAAAAAGAAAAATTTTATTTTTTTATTTTTATTTTTTTATTTTATATCACCAATACAAATAAAATGATTTTCTAAGTTGAGGCCGGGGCATGATGTGTTAATCCAGCATTCAATATCTGGCCAGTTTTCAAGCTGATTTACATCAAGAGTGTTGAATGTGAAGATGTAAGCTTTCTTTTTTTGTTTTTCAAGTCTGTTTTTTAATATTATAGCTTGTTTTAGTTTATTTTGTCCTGGTTTTGTTGAGACTAGAATTCCAAAGACACTTGAGGAAAGAAACTTAATTTTTTGTCCCTTTTTTCTAGCCCTATATTTTTGTATTTCTTTTTCATTTAAGCGACTGAATTGTTCTGTAAGTGGATTAAATATAAAAATTGGTTTGTTGATTTGCAGAGCCAAAGCAACTTGAATAGGGTGGAATTTTCCAGATCCAATATAAAGAAAAGCTTGAATTTTTTTTTGTATTTTGGTGGCTGAATCAACTTTACATCCTAAAATTTGCCCACCTATTATAACTTTTTTATTATTTTTTTCTAGAAAGAGTTTAATTTTTTTTATAGAATTAATATGCTGGACTGTTGTTATCAATCCAATAGTTTTTGGCAATTTTTTTGTTTGTATGTTTTTTAAAGAAAAAGAACTTATGTATTTAGCAGGCACAAATAGAAGCTTCATCTTGAATTTAAGCTTTTTCTACTTTTGATAATTTTTCTCCGCGATAAATATCAACAAAAGAAGGGGCTGCAACAATAGTATTTTCTCCAAAACCAGCTATGCTGCCTTCAAGAGCATCAACTGTCTTTTTTAACTTGCTTATTGATCTTTTTAATTCTACTATATCTTTTTGCTTAAGTGGTTTAATATCAATCAAAGCAATAGTATATCCTTCTCTTAAAATTTCAAGGATTCTACCAACATCATCAAAAGACTTAAGAACAAAAGGCCTTACAATAATCTTAACTTTTTTAGATTCTCTACCAACACCTACTTCAATATACTCAGGAGATTCTGGTGTTCTTTCCTTTTTTTTAAAAAAACCAAATGCCATTTTATCAATCTTATTTATAAAAATTTCTTTAGTTTATAAATTTTTTGATGCTCTTTTTGTTATATTAAAAAGCATCTTTTAGGGTTAATTTAAAGTTATTTGATGCTGTTTACTGTTTCTTAAAGCTTTTTAACAGTTCTCCCCTTGTCTTAAGCAGTTTACTTTTAATGCTTTCTTCCTGTTTTTCAATAGCTTTCATTCTTAGATTAAGGATATCTTTCTTTTTTTCTAAATCTTTTGTTAGATCTGCTTTTTTTGATTTAAACATTAAAGAGCCAACCACCTTAAAAACTTCGTCATTATCACTTTTTTTTAATTCTTCCAGAGCACTAGTAGTTTCAATTAGTTCAAATTGAAACATTTGTTTTTGAAGAAGCATATTTTGAAGATTTTGCTCAGATAATTGAAGTTGAGCTAGGCCTTGCTCTTGGCTTAATTTTATTTTTGGTTCTTTTGATTCTTTTAATTTTTCTTCTTCTATTTTTTCCTTTGTCGTCATTTTATTGATTTAAATTAATTTCTTATTTTTAAGTTTTTATTTGCTTTTTATTTTTATTTTTTACACTGCCTTTACCTTTTTAATTGCAGTTCTTGGCTTAAAAAAAACTTTAGAGCCACAATAAGGACAAGAAAATCTTTCTTTTAAAGCTTTAGCCGATATTATTTTTCCACAAAAAAAACATTTATATGTTGCCATTTTAATCTTATTTTAAGTTTTATTTTTTACAAGTTTTATTTTTTACTTTGGATTTCAGTATTTATAAAGTTTTATTATTTGATTTTTTGACCTATTTGATTTTTTGATTTGGTTGATTTATTTAATATAATAAGCCTGAGCAGTAAATTTTTTATTACAAGAGCTGCATAACCATAAACCTTTAGATAATCTCTTAACTTTTTGTTTTTTGCAATAAGGACATTTCTGTCTTTTTTTCTGCTTTGATTCAATTTTTCTTACTTTTTCCTTAACAACAGACCCATATCTTGCACCAAAACGCGCTGTTGATTTTGTTTTTTTAGTTGCCATATTTATATTTAAAATGGGGCTGCCCGGATTCGAACCGGGGTCGAGAGGTCCCAAACCTCTAATGCTAAACCAAACTACACCACAGCCCCTAATTAAAAGTGAGCTGTTTTGTATTTAAATCTTATTCTTACTTATTAGTGTTCTTGTTTGTTATTAATTTATTATTATTCTTATTTTTTCTTTGCTTCTTTCTTTTCAACTGATTTTGTTTCGGCTTTTTCTTCTGTTGTTTCTGTGGTTGCTCCAGGAGTTGCTGGAGCAGCTGCTGCAGCTTTTTCTTCTTCCTTCTTTTCCATTTCTTTAATAAATTCTTCTTGAGATTTTTGTATTTCTTCAAAATCAGAAGCAAGTTTATCCAGTTTTTCCTGATCAACTGTCTCTTTACCTTCTTCTATTAATTTATCATACAATCCTTCATTAATCTCTTTAATTATTTCCTTAGGATCTTTACTTTCAATAAGAATGCCGTTACTAACACAAGAACCGACAACTGATTTTACAGCTGATTTAATAGAATCACAGAACATATCTTTTTGTTTTATTTTGGCTACTTTAATTATTTGTTCAATTGCTGCATTAGCAACTTTTATTTTATCTGGTTGTTGAGAACATTTCTTAAGGCCAAGCTCCTTTTTTAAAAGTTCATTTGCTGGGGGTGTTGAAACAGAAACCGTAAAATTTTTTGTTTTTGTATCTAAATCAAGAGTTACAGGAACTTTAATTCCTTTAAATTCTGTTGTGGCTTTATTTACTTCTCCAATAACTTTTCCTAAATTTATTCCTAAAGGGCCTAATTTTTGACTAATAGCTGGTCCTGGTTTCATTTCTCCGCCATCAATAAGCATTTTTATTTTCATTTTATTTCAACTTCAGAATTTATTGCCTGACCTGGAAGACCTTTTTCAAAAACAACCCTAACAAGACCTTTATTACCATGTAAGGTGCTTATTTTTCCTTTGATAATTTTTCCAGCAGGGCTTTTCCATTCAACTATTTTATTTATGTGTTTTTCAGCATCTTTTTTATCTTTAACTTTTTCAATTTGTATAATGAAATGTCTTGGCTTATAAGTGTGCCTGCCACGTCTAAAACTAATAATAATTCCTTTCATTTTAAAAAATCAATTCGAATTTTCCAAAGAATTTTCTAAGCTGAGTTAGTAATTCTGGGCTAATTCTTTTTTCTATTTTTTCTTTTTTTGCCAAGATTTTTTTTAATTCCTCTTTGCTACTTTCTATAATTTTTCCTTTACTAATTTTCTTTATTAAATCTGTAGTTACATCTGGGACAATAAATGTAACATCATCAAATATTAAAATTTCTCCTTTCTTTTTTATTTCTTTTCCTTCTTCTTTTGTTTTATAAATTATTGATATTCTATGTTTCTCAACTTCTAAAAGTTCCTTTCTTTGACCATACTCAATAAGATTAGATATTAATTCGTGAGCTGCTTTTCTTGCTTCAGAAATATCTTGTTTTGTAATTTTTCCTTTCTTACTTTTTTTATACTTCTTTTTTAAATTAATAATTTTTTTCAAATTAGCAAGATTTCTTAAAGATAATTTTGCTTTTTTAATTAATTGATCTTGAAATTTCTTAAGCATTACTGTTTCGCTAGCTTTTCCAAGAAGACCTTTAAGAAGATCAAAAATAGTATCATAAATTTTTGAAATTTCTTGTTCAGATGCTTTTTTCTCAATTTGAGTCATTAATTCTTTAAGTCTTTTGATATATGCTGAAGATTGCTCAAGTAAAACATCTATTTCTTTCCCTGTTATTGTTTTAATTTCTTCATGTTCATATTTTTTATAAATTGTTACAATTTTTTCAAGGATATCTGAATATTTTTTTTCTAGTAATTTTTCTTTTTCAACAAAAATCTTTTTAAACATTAATGGAGTTTCTTTGGGGGTTGGAGGGGGCAAACCATAAAGCATTAATAAAGCCTGACTTGGAGTTAAAACACCCCAATAAATATCTTCTGTTACTATATCATTTAGTTTTTTCTGGACATTTTTTGCAACTCTCTCTCCTAAACTCATAAACATATCAATAGCTTCTGGACTTGGCTTGATTTTTCCCATCTTTAAAAGAAGTTTCCAAGGCATGAAAGCTCCCCTATCATAAAGTGGAACGCCATCTCTAATAAAAGTAAAAATAACTGGGTGGGCATCTTTTACAGCTTCCCAAAATTCTGTTAAAATATAAATTTGCGGATTAAGTTTATTTTTTACGCCGGCTATCTCGCTTGCCTCGACAGTATATGAATAAATTATGGCCCTAAGTTTTTCTTTTAACTCATATCTTGACATACGTTTGACATCTGTATCATCAACAACAACAAAAATATCAACATCGCTTGTTTTTGTTGTATCCCCCCTAACTACAGAACCGGCTAAAACATAACTAACAACATATCTTTCAAATTTTTTCAATACAAGTGTTTTATGTATAGAGGCCGCCCTAATTGCACCAAGAATTCCTTTGTCATATAAAGGAAAAGACATTGAAATAGCTTCAATAAGAGCATATTTTCCATCAAAACAGATTTCCCATAATTGTTTACTGGTCTTAACATGGAGCCAAACTTTTGGTTTAATTCCTTGGATAAGTTTGATTCCTTCTAATTTTATTTTATTTATTTCCTTGCTTTTTTCTTCTGGAACTATGATTATAACATGAATAAGTTTTTCATCTTTTTCTTTCTCAACTTCTTCTTCCTCTTCTATAATTTTTGCAGCTGGGGGAGGTAAAATTCCTATTGCAGAAATAGAAGGAAATTTCTTTACAATTGATTTTCTAAATTCCTTTAAATTGTCTCTGATTTTTTCAATTTCTTTTTTTACTTTTTCAGGAATCTGCTTTTCTAAATTTTCCATAGCTTTAGCAGAATCATACTTTTCTCCAGATTTTTCGGTTTTCTTAGCCATTTTCATTCGAAATAAAGGAGAAAACCTTTTTAAAGTTTTACTCTCAAGTAATTATATAAAGAGGGCCTGTGGTCTAGTGGCTATGACGTCTCCCTTACACGGAGAAGATCGGAGGTTCGAGTCCTCTCAGGCCCATCAATAAAAAAAAGATAAAAAATGTTCATAAAAAAAATTTTCGAAAACCAAGTTGATGAAACTGTGCATAAACAGTTTATTAGATTTAGTAAAGGCCAATATGATAGAAAAAGCATAATTAATATAAAAAAAGGGCCCAAAATAAAAGTCACAACAAGCTTTGAACTAGCAAACGATATTGTCTTTTTTATAGCCTCTCTTGCCCCCAAATTTAAAGTTAAAGGAATTTTGCTTACTAAACAAGAAATTCCAGATATTGAAAGAAAAAAGAAGAAAGATCTCTTTAATTATAATATAGATAAAGATCTTGACAGTGGAGAACTTAAGGATTTTGTTTCAAAAGCTTTTTTTGTTCTTTTTGATTGCATATCTCAAGATAATACTATAGAATTAAAAACAAAAAAAAAGCTGCCAAAACCAGGAAAAGGCAGTAAATCAAAAATTAATGATAAATTTTGCCAATTAATTCTTGATCAAAAATACTGGAATCAAGTACATGATGAATTTTTATTTGATTTGCCTTATGATATTAAAAAAGCACATATTGAACATTCTTATATAATAAATGAAATAAAAATCCCAAAAGAATTTGAAAAACAAAGGGATTTTGAAAAAATTAGGCTAGAGGCAAAGAGAGCGGGTAAAATAATAAGAAAAATAGTTGTTGATAAAAAAGAGATTGTAAAAGAAACAGAATTTACAGCCTAAATCAACATATATCAGCCAAATTTAACATTCTATTATTAGTAAGGTTTATAAACTTTCGTCGAATATTTTTTTTATAGTAGCCTGGTTAAGGGGTTGCATCGGGTAGAATGACATTAAAAATAAACTTAATTGTGAGAAATGCCAAAGACACACAAGCCAAGAGCGGGGTCATTACAATTTTGGCCCAGAAAACGAGCAGCTAGAATTTTACCTAGTGCAAATTGGAGTTCTTTAGAAAAAAAATACAGTAATCAAGGTAAACTTCTTGGTTTTATTGGTTATAAAGTTAGAATGATAAGAACTCTAGCCAAAGATCTAACTCCAGATTCTTTAACTAAAAATAAACAAATTATTGTTCCATCAACTTTAATTGAGTGTCCTTCTATGAAAATTCTTGCGATACGATTTTACAAAAATAAAAAAGTTGTTATTGATATTCTTAATGAAAAAATTGATAAAGAGGTTAAGAAAAAAATTAAATTGCCAAAAAATAAAATAAAAATTCTAGACAAACTTAATGAGATTGAAAAAAAAATAAATAAATTTGATGATATTCATGTTATTGTTTATTCTGTTTCTAAACAAACAGTTATTAAAAAGAAACCAGATATAATTGAAATCGGTCTTGGCGGAAACATTACAGAAAAATTTGAATTTATTAAACAAAATTTTGATAAAGAATTAAGGGTGGAGGATTTTTTGATTCAAGGACAACTTATAGATATTAAAGGAGTGACTAAAGCACACGGTTTAAGTGGACCTGTTAAAAGATTTGGGATTGGTTTAAAACAGCATAAATCTGAAAAAGGAAGAAGACGACCAGGAAGTATAGGTGCATGGCATCCTGCAAGAGTTAGTTTTAGAGCACCAATGGCTGGCCAATGTGGTTTTTTTACTAGAATGCAATATAATTCTAAAATTCTTAGTTTAGGTTCTGCTAAAGACTTGGAAAAATTTTCTTTTCAATTCCCTCATTATGGAAAAATAAAAACAACTTATCTTTTAATTAAGGGTTCGATACAAGGGCCCCCTAAAAGACAATTATTACTTACTTTTTCTTTGAGAGAAAAAAAATATACTGCTAAAAAAAATCTTGAAATTTTAAATCTGCTTAAATAAAAAATAAAATAATAAAGATAAAGATAATAAAAAGATAAAAATGAAAAAAATAGCAATTATAGGGATTGAAGGTAAAAAAATAAAAGAAATAACTCTTCCTAAAATATTTAATAGTGAAATAAGAGAAGACATAATCCATAAAGTATTCGAGACCACAAAAAAACAACAACCTTATGGAACTTATGTTCTTGCTGGAAAAGATGTCGCTGCTAGTGGAAAACAAAGCCATAGAAGACATAAATACAAAACATTATATGGTCATGGGATTTCAAGAATTCCTAGAAAAGTCCTTACAAGAAGAGGAGAGAGATTTTTTTGGAGGGGTGCTTTTATTCCAAGTACTGTTGGGGGTATGAGAGCACATCCACCAAGAGCAATAAGAAGGCAGAAAAAAATAAATAAGAAAGAAAGAAAAATTGCCATCGATGGAGCAATTGCGGCTACTGCTTCAAAAAAAATGATAGAAAAAAAATATTCAAAATTAAAAATCTCTGTTGGGCTGCCAATTATAATAGATTCTTCAACTTTAGAACAAAAAAATAAAGATTCAATTAGATTACTTTCACAAACATTAGGTATTAAAATTAAGCCTATCAAAAAAATAAGACCAGGAAAAGGAAAATTGAGAGGTAGGAAATACAAAAAAACCAGAAAAATTCTTTTAATAACTGCAAATGATGAAAACGCAACAAAATTAAAAAATTTTGGTTTAGATATTAATAAAGTTAATCAATTAAATATCTTAAATCTTGCTCCAGGAGGAATTTCTGGAAGAATAACTATTTGGACTGAAAAAGCAATAAAAGATATTGGAGGAATGAAATAAAATGACAAAAATAATGAAAAAAATATTAATTTGCCCTTTAACAACTGAAAAAGCAATAAAAATGATAGAGATTGAAAATAAAATGACTTTTGTAGTTAATCGAAAATCAACTAAAGCAGAAATCGCAGAAGCAATAACAAAAAGTTTCAAATCTAAAGTAAAAAGCATAAATGTTCAAATAAGAAATAATAAAAAAATTGCTTTTATTAAACTAAAATCAGAAACTCCTGCAATTGATATTGCAACAAAGTTAGGAATAATATAAAAATAAAAAATAACATAATACGATAATAAAATAATAAGATATAAAATGGGAAAAAGAATAATACAACAAGCTCGAGGAAAAGGAAGTCTTACTTATAGAAGTAGAAAAAAGGCATTTAGAATTAGCATAAGTTATCCTCAAAAAAATGGAACAGCAAGGGTTGAAAAATTAATGAATGTTGCTTGTTATAGTGCCCCTATTGCTAAAATAAAACTAAACAATAAGGTTTTTTATAATATTGCTGCCGAAAATATTTATGAGGGTAAAGAAATTGTTATAGGAGATCAGGCAAAAATTTCTCCCGGAAATATAATGCCACTAAAAAATATCCCTTTAGGTACATTTATTTTTAGCATTGAAACAATACCAGGTAATGGGCCAAAACTAGTCAGAACAAGCGGAATATCTGCCAGAATAATTAAAAAAGATGAAAAAAGAATTTATATTAAATTACCTTCTAAAAAAGAAAAAATATTTTCTCCAAAAGCCAGAGCAACTATCGGAGTTATTGCCGCAGCTGGTAGACATGAAAAACCTATTCTTAAAGCAGGTAAAAAATATCATATGGTTAAAGGAAAAAGTGGAAGAATTTATCCTAGAACAAGTGCAGTTAAGATGAATGTTATAGATCATCCTTTTGGTTCTGGAAGAGGAAAAAGAATCAAATCAAAAATTCCTAAACGAAATTCACCACCTGGAAAAAAGGTGGGTCTTTTAAAACCAAGGAGGACCGGAAAGAAAAGATAAATAGAAAATGGTAAAAGAATTTTTATATAGAGGAAAATCAATTTCTGAATTAAAAAACCTAGACCTTAGGGAATTTTCAAATTATTTATCTTCAAGAGAAAAAAGAAGTTTATTAAGACAGGTTGAAATAACAGAAAAATTCTTATTAAGATGTAAGAAAAAAATATTAAAAGACAAACCAATCAGAACACATCTTAGAACCATTATAATTGTTCCACAAATGATTGGTTTAACTATTTATGTTTATAATGGCAAAGAATTTATCCCTATTAAAATAGTTGAAGAAATGATTGGACATCGTTTGGGAGAATTTGCCCATACAAGAAAGAAAATTGAGCATGGAACACCAGGTATAGGGGCTACAAGAAGTTCTGCTTTCCTTTCAGTTAAATAAAACTAAAATGAAAAACAAATAAAATTAAATTAAAAATGAAAAAGAAAAAAGAAAATAAAAAAGAAATAAAAAATAAAGGAAAGAAAAATTTGGTGGCAACTGCAAAAGGAAAAGATCTTCCTATTAGTACAAAAAAATCAATTGCCATATGTTCTTATATTAGAGGGAAAAATCCTCAAAGAGTTCTTATTCTTTTAGATAAAGTTACAAAGAAAAAAATTGCAATCCCAATGAAAGGAGAAATACCACATAGACACAACATGCCAAAGGGTAAACCTTCTGGAAGATACCCTATAAAAACTTGTTTTTATTTTATCAAATTAATTAAAAATCTGATAGCAAATGCTACAATAAAAAATCTAGATATTGAATCTTTAATTATAACCAAAGCCATAGCTAACAAGGCTGCCACACCTTATAGAGGAACAAGAATGGCATTCAATAGAAAAAAATTCAAAAGAACCCATATATTGCTTGAAACAATTGGAATTGAAAAAGAAATTAAGAAAGAAAAAAAGAAAGCAGAAACAAAAGAAAATAAAAAAGAAAAGATAACAGAAACAAAATCCGAGTCAAAAAAAGAGGAAAAGAAAGAAGAGAAACAAAAAGAAAAGATACAGAAGGGGGAAGAAAAGAAAAATGATTGAAAAGAAATTTGTTGAAGCAAAAAAACAGGAATTTGAAATGAAAGAATTCATTAAAAAATTTGTTGGAAAAGGTAAAGTGAGCGGAGTTAAAATTGAAAGAACACCTGTAGGGGAAAAAATAATAATTATAACCGCTAAACCAGGGCTTGTTATTGGCCGCGGTGGAGAAGTTATACATAAAATCAATGATTTATTAAAGGATAGATTCAAACTAGAAAATCCACAAATTGAAATATTCGAAATTCAAGAACCAATTTTTGATGCCCAAACTGTTGCAGATAATATAGCTTTATCTCTTGAAAAATTTGGCCCTCTTAGTTTTAAATTAATAGCATATAGAGAATTAGATAGAATCATAAAAGCTGGCGCTTTAGGCGCAGAAATTAGATTAAATGGGAGACTTCCTAGTGATAGAGCAAGAAGTTGGAGATTTGCTTTTGGTTATCTAAATAAAACAGGAGCCACTGCAGAAATAGTTAGAAGAGCCCAGTCAAATGCATTTACAAGACCGGGGGTGGTTGGGGTAAAAGTAGCAATAGTTTCTAAAGACACTAAGATTCCTGATAAAATAGAAATAAATAAACATGTTGTAGAAGAAGAATTAATATTAGAAGAAGTTGATAAAAATAAAGATGAAGAAAAAGAAAAACTTAAAGAAAAATCAAAAAAGAAGAAGAAAGAAAGAAGAAAGAAAACATCAAAAGAAAAAGATAAAAACAAAGAAAAAAACATAGAAGAACAAAAAAAGAAAAAGGAGAAAAAATAAAATGGTTATTATAAGAAAAACAGAAATACAAAATATGAATAAACAAGAATTATTAATAAAATTAAAAGAACTTGAATTAGAATTATTAAAATTAAAAATACAAAAAGGCCAAGCATCTGCTGGCACCAAAAAATCAAAAGAAATTAAACGCGTGATAGCTAGAATTTATACTCAGCTAAATCAAATTAAAAAATAAGATGGATATATGCCCAAAGTGCGGCTTACCGAAAGAAGCGTGTATTTGTAAAGAATTAGCAAAAACAAAACAGAAAATAAAAATATGGACGACAAAAAGACGATTTGGTAAAATTGTCACTTTGATTTCAGGAATTGAAAGCAATACAAAAGAAACGGCAAAGAAATTGAAAGCAGGATTGGCATGTGGAGGAACAGTGAAAAACAATATAATTGAACTTCAAGGAAACCACCCTAAAGAAGTAAGAAAAAAATTGATTGAACTAGGATTCAGTGAAGAAAATATAGAATAAAAAACAAATACACAAAACAAGCAAAAGAAAAAAATGAAAAATGGAAATGAAGGAGTTATTAATAGGAAAAACAATAAAAATAACTAAAGTAAAAAACAAGACAATGCAAGAAATGACGGGAAAAGTGATTAATGAAACAAAAAATTTGCTTGTAATTGAAACAAATAAAGGAATAAAAAAAATAATTAAAAGCCAAATAAAATTTGAAATTGAAAATGAAAGAGAAGAAAGAAAATAAGAAAGAAAGAAAAGCCAAAGAAAAGAAAATAGCTAAAAGCAAATCTATCGAATCTACATCTACTAACAAGTCTGATAAATGTGATGATGAAAAATGCCCAATACATGGTAAATTAAGTATACGTGGAAGATTTTTCAAAGGAACTGTAATAAAAATATTTAATCAAAGAGTTGTTATTGAATTTGAAAGATTAATTTATCTAAAAAAATATGAACGTTTTGCAAAAGCTTCTACTAAATTACATGCTTATCTCCCAAAATGTATGATTGGAAAAATAAACATTGGAGATATCATTAAAATCGGCGAGTGTAGACCTTTAAATAAGATTGTACATTTCGCGGTAATTGAAAAAATAAAAGAAAAAAAATATAAAAAATGAAAGCAGTAGGAGCCAGAATTGTAAGAGCAATAAATCTTGGAGCTTTAGTAAATGTTGCTGACAATAGTGGAGCAAAAATTGCAAGAATAATTGCAGTTAAGCGGGGAAAAGGCAGAAAAAGAAGACAGCTTGCTTGTGGTGTTGCAAATCTTGTTAAAGTTAGTGTTAGAAAAGGAACCCAAGAAGTAAGAAAACAGGTCTTTTTTGCTGTAGTAGTAAGACAACGTAAAGAATACAGAAGAAATACAGGAGAGAGAATTAGTTTTGCAGACAACGCCGTTGTTATACTTAAAGACAAAGATGGAAATCCTAAAGGGACCCAAATTAAAGGGGCTATTGCTAGAGAAGTCACAGATAGATGGCCTTTTGTAGCTAGAATAGCAAGCATTGTTGTTTAAAATGAAAAATATGGCAAATAAAAAAATAATTGAAGGACTTAGTTTATTAGCTGAAAGAAGATTAAAAGAAATTAAAAAATCCAAGATAGAAGGAAATAATAATATTCATGAAATTATAAAAGACTATTTTGCCGTAATAGAATTAGCAAAAAAAACAGAATTTTATCCAAAAAGATTACTAAATAATTATGAAAAAGAATACTTTAAAATAATCAATTTATAAAAAAATGAAACAAAAATTTTCAAAAAAATGGAAGGCATCAAAACAGCCTAGAAAACAAAGAAAATACAGGTTTAAAGCCCCTTTACATATAAAACACAAAATGTTGGGAGGGGGTCTTTCCAAAGAACTTAGAAAAAAATATCAGAAAAGATCTATCCCCTTAAGAAAAGGAGATAATGTTAAAATAACTACAGGAACATTTAAAGGGAAGAAAGGAAAAATTTCAATTGTTAATACTAAAAAAATGATTGTTTATATTGAAGGAGTACAAAAAACAAGAAAAGATGGAACTAAAGTTAATATCCCTTTACACCCTTCAAATTTAATAATTATTGACCTTAATTTGGAAGATAAAAAAAGAACTAAAAAATTAAAATCAAAGGAACAAAACAAAGGAAAAAAATAAAATGCATTTAAAAAGAATAGCTATGCCAAAAAGTTGGCCTTTACCAAGGAAAGAAACTAAATTTATTAACAAACCTAGAGGGCCACACCCCCTAAGAATTTCACTTCCAATAGTGGTAATCCTTAGAGACATTCTTAAAATAGCCCATACAAAAAAAGAAGTTAAAAAAATTCTGCAGGATGGTTTGATTTTGATTGATAATAAAATAATAAAAGATGAAAAATTTGGTATTGGTCTTTTTGATAGGATTTATATGAAAAAACTTGAAAAAACATTCACTATGCATCTTACAAAAAAAGGCAAATTTAAAGTTGAAGAAATAAATAAAGAAAAAGCCAATAAAAAACCTTGCAAAATAACAGGTAAAAAAATTATAAAAAATAACAAAATTCAAATTAATTTACATGATGGAAAAAATTTCATAATTAATAAAAAAGACACCAAAGTTGGAGATACTGTATTAATTGATCTTAAAACAAATAAAATCGTTTCATTTTTAAAACTTAACAAAGGAATTTCTTGTTTAATTATAGGTGGTAAACACATGGGAGAAGAAGGAGAAATTTTCAAAATAGAAGACAAAATTTCTATTAAAATAAAAGACAAAATATTCAAGATTACAAAAGACAAAATTTTTGTTATAGAAAAAAATGAATGAAGAAATTAAAGAAAAAATAAAAGAAAGCACAGGAAAAATGAAACACATCAGTATAGACGGCATCACTTTACACTGTTCAACAGCAGATAAATCCAAATTAGATAAATGTATAAAATTATTAAAATTAATCACCAAAGCCACGCCTGTTAAAACATTGGCTAAAAAGAGAATCCCAGCATTTAAAATAAGACCGGGATTAGAAATAGGTTGTAAAGTTACTATAAGGAAGAATACAAAAGAATTATTAAAAACTTTATTAACAGCAATACCAAGTCTTAAGGAAAAACAATTTAATCCCGGATTTTTAAGTTTTGGAGTAAAAGAATATATTGAAATTTCTTCTATAGGTTATCAAAGAGATATTGGAATAATTGGTTTTGACGTGGTTGTAAAATTAAAAAGGCCCGGTTTAAGAATAACCCAAAGAAAAAGAAAAAAAGGCAAAATAGGAAAATCGCACAAAATTACATCAGCTGAAACTATTAAATTTTTTAAACAAAATTTTGAAATAAATATTGAAAAATAAATTATATAAAAAATAAAAAAACCACAATATAAAAAAACTAAAAATAAAATGACGGCAAGCGATTGGAAAAAAATATTAAAGCAATTAGAAAGCAAACCAGTAATAAAAGCAAGATTCCTTAAATTTTGTAAACCAAAAGAAAGAAAATTTGGAGTTGCTGCTCAAAAATGCATAAGATGCGGCAGATATGGCGCACATATCAAAAAATATGGTTTACACCTTTGTAGACACTGCTTTAGAGAAATAGCTAAAGAAATTGGTTTTAAAAAATATATGTAAAAAATAAAATGGTAGTTAGAGATTGGCTTTCAGCAATGTTGAATGATTTAATGAATTGTAAAAAGGCCGGAAAAAAAGAAACAGCATTCATGCCAATATCAAATTTAATTATGGAAGTTCTAAAAATACTAAAAAATGAAGGATATATTGAAAATTTTAAGATAGAAGAAGATAGATTCAAAAAAGTTTTAATTAAACTTAAAAAAATTAACAAATGTGGCTCAATTAAACCAAGATTTTTTGTAAAAAAAGATGGGCTTGACAAATATATTAAGAGATATCTTCCAGCCAGGGGTTTTGGAATAATTATTATATCAACAAATAAAGGTTTAATGACACATAGAGATGCTATAGAAAAAAATTTAGGGGGATGTCTAGTAGCTTATTGTTATTAAAAACACAAAATGAAAAAAGAAATTAAAAAAATAGTGAAAATTCCTGAAAAAAACGAAATTAAAATAGAGGGTTCTAAAGTAACTGTTACAGGCCCTCTTGGCACTTTGGAAAAGAAATTCAAAGCCGGAGGTATTTCAATAAAAAAAGAAAATAATGAATTAATAATTGAACATAAAAAAGCAAGAAAGGAAGATAAAAAAATGATAAACACAATGGCTGCAATCATTTCAAATATGATTAAAGGAACAAATAAAAATTTTGAATATAAATTGCAGATTTGTTCAGTACACTTTCCTATAAATGTAAAAATTGACAAAGAAAAAAATCTATTAATTATTAAAAATTTTGTTGGAGAAAATAAAAATAGAATTGTACAAATAATGTCTAATATAGATATAAAAATAGAGGGAGATATAATTACAATAAATTCAACAAATAAAGAATTAGCTGGTCAACAAGCAGCAAACATTGAGCGCGCTTCAAGAATCAAGGCCCATGACAGAAGAGTTTTTCAAGACGGCATATGGATAATTAAAAAAGAAAAAGGAAGACAAAAATAATGCAAAAAATAAAATAAGATAAAATGAAAAACAAAACAAAAAAACCAAAATTTTTAAGAAAAGATACTTTTAAGAAATCACGAATTGGAAAAAGAAGGAAAAATAAGCAAAAATGGAGAAGAGCCAGAGGAAGGGATAATAAAATAAGAGAAAAAAGAAAAAGCCATAAAAAAAAGCCCTCAATAGGTTATGGTGCGCCAAAAAACCAATTAAAAACCAAACTTATTTATTCTGCTAAAGAATTCAACCAAATTAAAAAAGATGAAATTATTATAGTTGGAAAAGTTGGTAAAAAAAGAAAAATAGAAATAGCAAAAAAGGCTGTTGAAAAAAATATCAAACTCTCTAATCTTAATACTAAAAAATTCTTAGAAAAAATTAAAAAAGAACAAGAAAAGAAGCTAGAAAAAAAAGAACAAGAAAAGAAAAAATCTAAAGAACAAGAAAAGAAGCTAGAAAAAAAAGAACAAGAAAAGAAAAAAACAAAAGCAGAAGAAAAAACTAAAGACAAAGAAGAAGAAAATAAAATAATAAAAGAAAATAAAGAAAAAGAAATAAAATGAAAACATTTGCATTACAAAAAAGACTTGCAGCATCGGTTCTTAAAGTCGGACAGAACAAAGTACGTTTTGATAATTCCAGAATTGATGACATTAAAGAAGCTATTACAAAAGAAGATATAAAACAACTAGTTAAGGAAAAGGCAATAAAAAAGAAACCTTTCAAAGGAACAAAAAGAAGAGCCGGAAAGAAAAGACAAAAAAGAAAAAGAAAGGGAAGAAGAAAGGGTGTTGGAAAAAGAAAAAAAATTATAAATAAAAGAAAAAAAGAATACATGATTAAAATAAGAAAATTTAGGGCACATATTAGAGAATTAAAATTAAATAAAAATATCACAGCAAAAGAAAGCAAAAAATTAATGAGACTTGCTAAAGCAGGAATGTTTAAATCTAAAAAAGAAATTAAGGAAAAATTTAAGAAAAAATAAAAAAAATGAAGAAAAAATTTGTCAAAGTTACTTTTAGAAGAAGGCGGGAAGGTAAAACAGATTATAAATCAAGACTGGCCTTACTTAAAGCAAAAGAACCAAGATTAGTTATAAGAAAAACTAATAAGTATATTACTGCGCAGATAGTTAAAAGTAAGGAAGCCCAAGATTCTACAGAATGCTATATACATTCTAAAGAATTAAAAAAATTGGGTTGGAATTTAAGTTTCAAAAATGTTTCAGCTGCTTATCTAACAGGATTTTTAATAGCTCATAAAGCAAAGAAAAAAGGAATCAAAAAAGCAATAATAGATATAGGATTTTATAGATCAAGCAAGGGGTCTAAACTTTATGCTGTTATTAAGGGGGCTTTAGACTACGGGTTAGAAATAAATTGTAATGAAAAAGTTCTTCCAAATTATGAAAGAATTAAAGGGACCCACACCAAAAATTCTGACAAAATAAATCAATTATTAAATGATATTAAAGAAAAAATAAAAGCGCAATAAAAAAATACAATAAAAATAAATTAATAAAATGGCAAAAAAAGAAAAGGAAAGAGAAATTGAAAAAAAAGCAAAGAAGCGCGAAGGTCAAGAAATTAAAGTAGAAGAAAAAATTAAAGAAAAAGTAGAGGAAGAAGTTAAAGAAGAGCCAGAAAAAACCTTTGATAAAAAAAAGGAAATTAGGGAAACAAGAGCCAAAACAAGAAGGCAAAGAGAAAGAGAAGCTGCCATTACAGGATGGAAACCAAAAACTAAATTAGGGAAAGCGGCAAAAGAAGGAAAAATAAAAAATGTGGATGAAATTTTTGATCAAAATTTAAAAATATTAGAATCACAAATTATTGATTTTTTGATTCCAGATATTGAATCGGATTTAATATATATTGGACAAGCAAAAGGTAAATTTGGAGGGGGAAAGAGAAGACCATGGAGACAGACACAAAAGAAAACCAAAGAAGGCAATGTTCCTAGTTTTGGATGCATGGCTGTAGTCGGTAATAGAAAAGGATATGTCGGTTTAGGATATAGTAAAGCAAAAGAGACCGTTCCTTCAAAATTAAAAGCTATTGCCAAAGCAAAAACTAATTTACTTAAAATAAAGAGAGGTTGTGGAAGTTTTGAATGTGTTTGTAATGAGCCTCACAGTATTCCTTTTAAAGTTGAAGGTAAATCAGGAAGTTCAAGAATAAAACTAATGCCAGCACCAAAAGGAACAGGACTTGTTATTGATGATGAATGTAAAAAAATTCTAAAGCTAGCCGGAATAAAAGATGTTTATAGCAAAACCTATGGCCAGACAAAAACAAAATTCAATCTTGCTAAAGCCTGTATAAAAGCTTTAGAAAAATTAAGCACATATGTTTAAATAAAAATAAAAATAAAATGACAAAAATAATTGTAATTAGAATAAGAGGAAGAGTTAACGTGGCTTCAGATGTAAAAAAAACCCTCTATATGTTAAGATTAAGAAAGAAATTTTCATGTGTAATTGTCAATAACAAACCTGAAACACTTGGAAAATTAAATAAAGTAAAAAACCATATCAGTTATGGGGAAGTAAAAGAAGAAACAATTAAACAATTACTTCTTAAACGAGCAAGATTGCCTGGAAATAAACCTGCAAAATTAGATGAAAAAACTCTTGATTCTTTTATAAAAAATTTTGTGGAAGATAAAAAGACACTTAAAGATCTTGGAATAAAGCCTTTCTTTTCATTACATCCACCAAGAGGGGGTTTTAAAAAGCCAACAAGAAAAACTTTTCCAGATGGCATCTTAGGAAAAAATGAAAAAATAAATGAATTAACAATTAAGATGTTGTAAAATAATAATATTATAAAATGATAATGAAAAATAAAAGATCAAAAAAAAGCAGAATCAGGGGAAGAAGATCTTGTGGTTATGGTGCTAGAAAAAAACATAAAGGTAAAGGGAGCAAAGGCGGAAAAGGAATGGCTGGAACTGGCAAGATGGCTGGACAGAAAAAAACCTGGATTCTAAAAAATAATCCCAATTACCTTGGAAAAAAAGGCTTTACCAGCAGAAAAAAAATAAAAAGAGCAAAAAAGATAAAAATAATAAACCTTGGCCAGATACAAGAACAAATTGATAAATTTATTAAAAAAGGTATTGTAAAAAAAACTGCTGAAGGAATGGAAATTGATTTAAAAGGTTATAAGATCCTTGGCAGTGGAATTCTAGAAGATAAATTTATAATTAAAGCAAACGCATTTTCAAAAAAAGTTGAAGAAAAAATAAAAAAACTTGGCGGCAAGATAATAAAAATATAATTAATAATAAAAAATAAAAATAAAGAGAAATGTCCCTGAAAAATTTGTTAATAAATTTGCCAGAAGTAAAAGGTCCTACTGAAAAAAAACTTGGTTTTAATGTTAAACTTAAATGGACTTTAATAATTCTTATTTTCTTTTTCATACTTTCTAATATTTCGCTTTATGGATTAACTGAAAATGCGTTAAGCAGATTTGAATATCTTTCTATTATTTTAGGAGCCAGTTTTGGTTCTATAATGAGTCTTGGTATAGGGCCAATTGTAACTGCATCTATTGTCTTACAACTTTTGGTTGGTTCTGGCCTTCTTAATATCGATATGACCTCATCTGACGGAAAAAAATTTTTCCAGGGTCTACAAAAACTGCTGGCTATTTTCTTTTGCATATTTGAAGCTGTAATTTATGTGATGATGAAAGGTCTTCAAGCCTCACCAGGTCTTGAGTGGCTTTTAATCACCCAATTGTTCTTTGGAGGGTTAATGATTATTTTTATGGATGAAGTTATCAGTAAGTGGGGGTTTGGTAATGGTGTTGGTTTATTTATTGTTGGAGGGGTGGCATGGCAATTATGTGTTAGGGCTTTCAGTTTCTTAGGTCCAGAAAAAACAATTCAACCAGTAGGAAAGATTCCAGTCCTTATATCGTCTATCATTAGTGCAGATACTATAGCGGCTGTTTCAGCATTTGCAGCTATTGCAGCAACTATTATCATATTCATTATTGTTGTTTACACTCAATCAATAAAAGTAGAAATTCCTCTATCATTTGGAAGAATCAGAGGTTATGGAATAAGATGGCCTCTCGCATTTTTCTATACAAGTAATATTCCTGTTATTTTAACAGCAGCACTCCATGCAAATATTAATCTTGCGGCGACCTTAGCAGAAAGAGTTATGGGACATCCAACATTCTTAGGAGGATTTAGTGCAGAAGGAAGTCCATTAAGTGGTCTAGCATTCTGGTTTAGTGCACCACCTGGAGGAATTGTTGAACATGTTATCAAAGGATCATTTATGCCTGTTATGGTCTGGCAATCTTTAATGTATATTTTATTTATGATTGCTGGTTCTATAATGTTTTCCATATTCTGGATGAAAACTTCTGGAATGGATGCACCTAGCCAAGCTCAACAGCTTGCTTCTAGTGGCTTACAAATACCAGGATTTAGAAGGGATCCAAGAGTTATTGAATCAATCCTTTCAAGATATATACTTCCTTTAACAATTATGGGTGGAGCAGCAGTGGGTCTTCTAGCTTCTCTAGCAGACATCACAGGAGCTTTGGTAAGAGGAACAGGCATTTTACTGGCTGTTATGATTATCTATCGTTTATATGAAGAAATTGCCCAACAACATGCTCTTGATATGCATCCTATAGCAAGGAAATTCATATCTACATAACTTTAAAAACAACATAAAATTATTTTAAACATGGTATGGATAGTAGAAATATTAACAAATTTTGTACAATGGAATGCTTTAGTTAGCATAATTATTTTTTCCTTTATTGTTACCTTTATTCTTACTTTTCTTTATAAAAAGCTGATGCCAAAAGGAAAAATGGATGAGCTCAAAGAAAAACAAAAAAAATTAAGACAAGAATTAAAAGAAAATAAAGACAAACCAGAGAAACTTTCTGAAATTCAAAAGGAAATGATGCAATCAAGTATGGAAAGTATGAAAATGACTTTCAAACCAATGATGATTACTTTTATTCCTTTACTTTTAATTTTTTGGGGATTGAAAAAACTTTATATGGATGTAGCAAATGTTGGAAATATAATTGCATGGACATCAAATCTTCCTTTAATTGGAACTGGTGCAGGATGGCTTCTTTGTTATATTATTTTTAGTTTTGCTTTTAGTTTAATCTTACGTAAATTATTCAAACTTTAATTAAATTATAAATCATAATATAAAATGGAGAAAGAAGAACTTGAAAGAAAAATACTTGAATTTAATTTAATTGACACTAAAATAAAAGAATTAGATCAAAATCTTGCTCTTTTAGAAAAACAAATTAACGAACTGCAAATTTGCCAAGTTTCTCTTGATGAATTAAAGAACACAAAGAAAGATACTGAAATGTTAAGCCCTCTTGGTTCAGGAATTTTTACTAAAACCAAACTTTTAGATAATTCTAAAGTCATAATTGATATAGGAGCCAAAATTTTGTGTAAAAAAAATTTAGATGATGCAAAAAAAATAATTCAAAATAAACTTGATCAAGCTTTAGATATTAGAGAAAAATTAATTAATGAAATAAATGTGTTGATTCAAAAAATATCTGAGATTGAAAAAGGAATAAGAGCACAACAGACTATTTGAACATAAAAGGATAATTTCTTTTTACTTCTGTTATAAAAGATTTGTTCATAAAAATTCCAAGTTCTGAAATAATAGCTGTAACAAGGCCAGGATCTATTTTTTCAAAAGCCATATTAGAAATTTTAGCCCCCTTAGGAGGTTTTGACCATACTTCTTGAATATGTCTTTTCTCAATTTTCTCTTCTATTCCATAAATAGTTGCTGGATCAAATTTCCAAGAATCTGTGGCTATATATAAAGGAACATCATATTTTTTCATAATCAAGGCAAAAAGCTCACTTCCAATTTTATTATAAATCTTTGTTGGGGTAATAGCATCACAACCATAAAAAGCTATATCTGCTTTTTTTAGGGCTATCCTTGCACCAGAATCTACAAATAATGTTACAGGAATTTTTACTTTAGCTAATTCTTTTGCTGTTATTCTTCCTTGATATAAGGGGCGTGTTTCAGTGCAATAAACTTCAAACTTTTTTCCTTGTTTCTTAGCTTCTTTTAAAATATTTATAACAGAAGAAGAATGACAATGTGTATAAACAATCATTCCATTTTTAATTAAATTTGCACCATATTTCGATATTTTTTTCTGACTTTGTTTAAAATGTTCAAGAGAATTTTTTACACCATTTTTTATATTTGAATGATAAAGAACAAATTTTATTGTGTTTCTTAAAGTGGGTTCTGTTGACCTTAAGTTTGTTAATTTTTTCACAGCAGCCTTATCATGTTTAAGCAATAAAGCTTTTGCTGCCGCCATTGCAACATTTCTTGCACCTTGAACCCTTACCTCTTTTATATCCCTGCATATTTTATCAAAACGATTCATAAAAAAAATAGGAGAAATGAATTAAAAAACCTTTTCCTTTTGGAAAGCTTTTTAAAATTAGATAATTAAATAATGTTAGAATAAAAGAGGAAAAAGTAAAAAAAGATAAAAAAATGCTTGAAACTTTAATAAATCCAAAAAAAGCTGAAAGAAAACCTTGGGAGATGTTTTTTATAGGTATTTTATATGCGGCAATTTCAGTTTTAGTTGCAGATTTCCTTTTTTTGAAAAATCCTATTTTTGAGAATTACATTAGTATTTTAATTATTTGTTTTACTGTGATGTTTTCAATCCCTTTCTTTTTTTATATTATTAAAATTGAAGAATCAAAAGATATAAAAATTAAAAAGGAAAAAAGACTTATTAAAGAACATGGAAGAGCTATTAATGCCTTACTTTTTTTATTTTTGGGTTATGTTGTTGCTTTCTCATTACTTTATATGTTAATGCCTGTAACAACTACAGAAGCTAATTTTAAAATCCAGGTAGAAACTTATTGTCATATAAATGCCCGTTATAATTTTGATGATTGTGTTCAAAACAGTTTGAGTGGAGATTTTATTGGAATGGCTGTAACACAAAGAAATGTTCCAGGAATTAAAGAAGGGATGTCTAGGGTTGCGATGATACTTTCTAATAATTTTTATGTTTTACTCTTTAGTCTCTTATTTTCCTTCCTATTTGGGGCTGGAGCAATTTTTATTCTTGCTTGGAATGGCAGTGTTATTGCAGCAGCTATAGGGATATTTGCCAGACAGAACATAGTTAATCTTCCGTTAGGATTTGCGCGCTACCTCATACATGGATTACCTGAAATAGCTTCTTATTTTATTGTTGCGCTTGCTGGCGGGATTATAGGAACAGCCATAATTAAACATGAATTTGGACATAAAAAATTCTGGCA
>CAZBLY010000008.1:0-24658 GCA_964493265.1 Candidatus Woesearchaeota archaeon | reverse complement strand
TAAGGGAAGGTAGCTCAGCCTGGGAGAGCACATGACTGAAGATCATGGTGTCCGGGGTTCAAATCCCCGCCTTCCCATTCAAAAATTAAAAATATTAAAAAATGAAAAAAATAATAACCACAATTTTAATTTTAGTTTTGTGTCTAGTTTTAGTTAATGGACTAAGCTGCCAGAGAAATACAGCCAGAGTTCTTATATCGGCATGTCAACAAACATGTCAAGAAGCTATTAATAATGGCCAGGATTTAAGTTTAGGTCCTTGTTTGCTTGATCCAATGCCACAAGATATTAATTGGGTTTGTGATGTAGCACATAATCCAAGATTAAGTGTAGACAATAACATAGAAAATCAATGCAATTCATTTAACAACGGAGAAGCAAAACATTTTATCGAAGTAACTCCTGAATGTAAATTTATAACTGCACACTAAGAATCAGAATGAAGAAAGTTTTATAAAACTCTAAATCGTAAAATAATTAATAAAAAGATAAGAAATAAAAGAGGCAAGATGAAAAACAAAAAAGCAGCTTTTGAAATGTCCATGACTACTTTAGTGGTAATAGTTCTTGCTGTAGTGATGTTAATTCTTGGTTTGGTTTTTATTAGACAAATTTTTGGAACAGCAACTGATAGTATAAGTGTAATAGATGAACAAGTAAAAAGCAAACTTAAAACAATGTTTGGAGAAGAAGAAGGAAGTATTATTGTTTATAATGCTGAAACAAAAATAAAACCAGGTGTAGAAAGTTTTGGAATCCCTCTTGCTGCAAGAACCCAGACAGGAAAGACAATAACAGAAGACCATCTACAATATGAAATCTCGGTAGCTGGTGGTGATTGTATAAGTCCAGAAAGTTGGTTTGTATATCCTAAAGCTAATACATGGAATGATTTTGATAGTTTTGATTTTGATACAGGATATGTTAATTTAATTTTAAACGTGCCAAAAGGAACAGCATTTTGTACTAGTGTAATGAAAATAGCAATAAAAGACACAACAGGTGAATTTGCTTCAAAAACTTTCATTGTGAAAATAGTGAGAGGCGGCTTATTTTAGTAATTAATTTAACAGTTAAAAGTAGTTAAAATTAAAAAGTATTTTTTCTTATTTTTTCTATGTTAAAATTATATAATACATTAACAAGAAAAAAAGATGCATTCAAGCCACTTAAGAAGGATTTAGTAAGTCTTTATACTTGTGGACCTACTGTTTATTGGTATCAACACATAGGCAACTTAAGAACCTATATATTTTCTGATATTCTTAAGAGAGTTTTAATATATAATGGATTTAAAGTCAGACAGGTTATGAATATTACAGATGTTGGTCATCTTACAAGTGATGCTGATATTGGAGAGGATAAAATGGTTAAAGCCCTCAGGAGAGAAAGATTATCATTAACAAAAACATCAATGTTAAAACTAGCTAAAAAATATACAGATATTTTTAAAAAAGATCTAGAAAAACTTAATATAATTGAGCCAGATGTTTGGTGTAAGGCAACAGAACATATTAATGAAATGATAGAACTTGTAAAGAGGATAGAAAAAAATAACTATACATATAAAACAAAAGTTGGTTTAATATTTGACACTTCTAAATTCAAAAATTATACAAAACTTGGAAGATTAAAACTCAAGGAACTAAAGAAAGGAGCAAGAACCAAGATTGATGTTGAAAGAAAAAATCCAAGTGATTTCGCATTATGGATAACAAACCAGCCAAAACATATTATGCGATGGCCCTCACCTTGGGGAAAAGGATTTCCTGGATGGCATTTAGAATGTTCGGCCATGTCAATGAAATATCTTGGAGAAACAATTGATATTCATACTGGAGGAGAAGACCACATTCCAGTCCACCATACAAACGAGATTGCTCAAAGTGAAGCTGCAACAGGCAAGAAATTTGTTAAATACTGGCTCCACTCAAGATGGCTTCTCTTTAAAGGAGAAAAAATGGCGAAAAGTAAAGCAGCCATTTATACAATTTCAGAATTAGAAAAAAAAGGATATAATGCTCTTGATTATAGATATTTCTGTCTTACAGCCCATTATAGAACACAATTAGAATTTTCTTACAAAAATCTTGATGCTGCAAAAAATGCTTATGAAAAACTAAAAAATAAAATAATAGAAATAAAAGAAAATTTAGAGATTAAAGACCCAAGAATGGACAAAATTCTTAAATATAAAAAAGAATTTCTAAATATAATAAACGACGACTTAGATATGCCTAAAGCATTAGCATTTTTCTGGCAAACAATTAAAACAGATGAACTTCAGAATAATGAAAAATATGCACTACTTCTTAAATTTGATAAAATTTTTGGTCTTAATTTAGATGAAGCTAAAAGAAAAAAGATAAAAATTTCAGGCAAAATTAAAAAATTGCTTAAAGAGAGAGAAGAAGCAAGAAAAAAGAAAAATTTCAAGCAGGCTGATAAAATCAGAGAACAGATTAAAAAACAGGGTTATGCTATTGAAGATACAGCCAAGGGTCCGGAAATTAAGAAATTTTAAAATAAAACAAAATTAAATATAAAATGACAAATAAAAAGGAATGGTATGAAAAGTTCAGGTGGTTTTTTACTAGCAATGACTTTCTTGTTATTGGAGGTAAGAATTCTGAACAAAATGAACAAATTATTAAAAATCATTTAGATGCACAAGATATTATTTTACATACAAAAGCTCCAGGCAGTCCTTTTTGTATAATCAAAAAAAAGCTAAAAAAGAAAAAAATATCATCTAAAGATATTAAAGAAACAGCAATCTTTTGCGCATGTTTTAGTCAGCAATGGAAAAAGAAAAAGGCAAAAGGAAAGAAAAAGAATCAAATTGAAGTCCATATATTTAAATCAAGCCAGATATTCAAGGAGAAAAAAGAAAAAACTGGCACATTTAATGTTCTTGGAAATGTAAATAAAGTTTTTGTCAAGCCAGAATTATGGTTAGGCAAACAAAAAGACAAACTTAGGGCAGTTCCAAAATCTTGTTTAAAAAAACCATTAATAAAAATTATGCCAGGAAAAATAACCAAAGAAAAAGTAATTAATAAAATTAAAGATAGATTAAAAGGAAAATTTGAAAAAGATGAAATAGCTTCAGCAATTCCTTCTGGAGGTTTTAAATTAGGCAAATGAGATCTAAAATTGGTTTTTTCAATATTGGCAAACAAGGATTAACAAAAGAATTTATTGATGCTCTTGAAAAAACATTTAAAAAGCGCGATTTAATTAAGGTAAATATATTAAGAAGTGCTACTAGAGATAAGAAAGAAATTAAAAAAATGGCTCAAGAAATTTGTTTTGAGCTAAAAAAGCGCGTAAAAAAAGATTTTACAGCCAAGATTATTGGTTTTACGCTTTATATTAAAAAATGGCGAAAATTGAAAAAATAACATTAAGGGAAATCAAACCAAAGTTATTCATAGAAACACTAGCCACAAGACTCAAAGCTATGGACGAATTTAAGATGCCAGAATGGGCCATATTTGTAAAGACAGGAATATCTAAAAAAAGGCCTCCTGAAAGAGATGATTGGTGGCATATAAGGGCTGCAAGTATTTTAAGATCAGCTTATATTCAAGGCATTATAGGGGTTTCAAGATTAAGAACAAAATATGGTTCAAAAAAAGAAAGAGGGGTAAGGCCTGAAAAATTTTTCAAAGCATCAGGCAAGATAATAAGAACCATACTTCAACAGGCAACAAAAGTGGGTTTTATCGAACATACAAAAGAAAAGCCAACAGGAAGAAAATTAACAAAAAAAGGAAAAGAATTTCTAGAAGCTCTTGCAATTGAATTAAAAAAATAAAGATAAAATAGAAAAAAAGAACTAAGAAAGAAAATGGCAAAAAATAAACCTTTATCAAAAAAATTACGTCTAGGAAAACAAAATAGAAGAACCAAATGGACGCCTTTTTGGGTAATTCCAAAAGCTCTAGGAAAAGGTAAAAAAGTTCATCCTTCTAGACTTACAAGAGTCAAGAGATCCTGGAGAAGAACTAGAATTAAAAGAACAGTTAAAAGACAAACAAAAAGGAAAATTAAATCAGGAAGAATAAAAACAAAATACTAAAATAAAAACAAAAAATCAGAATAAAAACAAAAAAATAATATGGCAAGGGCAAAAAAAATACAAGAAAAACCAACATTAGAAAGAATCTATACTATTCCTTTAAGAAAACAAGTCCGCAAAGCTCCAAGATATAAAAAATCTAAAAAAGCCATTAGAACAATTAAAGAATTTTTAGCTAAACACATGAAAGTCCCTGATAGAGAATTAAAAAAAATAAAGATTGATAAATGGGTTAATGAAGCTATTTGGATAAGAGGAATAAAAAAACCACCTCAAAAAATCATAATTAAAGCAATCAAAGATTTTGAAAATAATGTTAAAGTTGAATTTGTAGGATTGCCACCAAAATTCAAAGTAGACGAAGAAAAATTGAAGAAGAAGATTGAAAAAATAAAAAAAAGAGAAGAAGAAAAAGCCAAGACAATAAAGGAAAAGAAGAGAGAAGAAGAGAAAAAGAAAGCAGAGGAAAAGAAGTCAGAAGAAAAAACAGAAGAAGGAAAGAAAACAGAAAAAGAAAAAAAAGCAGAAGAAAATAAAGAAAGAAAAGAGAAGGAAAAAGAGCTCCATAAAGAAATAACAAAACCAAAAGCAGAACTTAAACACGAAATGAAAAGACAAAAAGGTAAACCAGTAATTCAGAGAAAAGCACTTGAAAAATAAAAATAAATCTAAATCTTATTTTAAATGGAAAACTTAGAAAGAGGGATTATAATTCTAGACAAATCAAAAGGCATCACGTCTTTTACAGCTTGTGATAATGTAAGAAAAAAATTAGGGGCAAAAAAAGCAGGCCATGCAGGAACCCTTGATCCAAATGTTACTGGGGTCCTTATTATAGCTCTTAACAGCGCAACAAAATTAATGCCTCTTTTTAATAAATTAGATAAAGAATATGAAGGTCAAGCCTATTTTCATAAAGATATTCCACTCAAAAAAATAAAACAAACAATAAAAAGTAAATTTCTAGGCAAAATCACGCAGCTTCCTCCAAGAAAATCAAGAGTTAAAAGACAAGAACGAGAACGCACGATTTATGAATTTAAAATTACAAAAAAACAGGAACAAAATATTTTTTTTAGAGTAAAATGCCAAGCAGGAACTTATATTAGAAAACTCATTCATGATCTTGGCCAGGAACTTGGTTGTGGAGCGCACATGACAGAATTAAGAAGAATAAAGCAAGGGCCTTTTTCAATCAATAAAGCGACAAAGTTTGAAAAATTAATACAAAAACATATTATTCCAGCAGAAAAAATTATTTCAAAAGTTTCTCCAATAATTTTTCTCAAAAAAGAAGCTGAGAAAAATCTTAATCAAGGAAAATTTCTTAATGCAGAAGATATAATTAAAATCAGTGGAAAATTTGAAAAAGAACAAATCATAGCAGCTTTCTCAAACAAAAAAGTTATTGCACTTGTCAGATCTTTTTTTAGTTCAGACAAAATTAAAAAACAAGGGGGCAAGGTTTTAAAGCCAGAAAGAATTATTTAAAATATGAGAGAATTTATCTTTTTTTCTAAAAAAGCACATACAAGTGGAAAGTTCAAAGATTTAATGTCTGCTGGAAGGCTTGATATTGTTTGTCATGTTATTATTATGGCTTTTTTTGTTTCAAAAGCAATAAGAAAGAATATAAAACTTAATCTTTTCTTTTATGGTCCTCCAGATCCTCCAAAACATCTTATTATAACAAACACTAACTCTGACAAGGAAAAAGATTTTGTAACAATAAGCAAGAAAGATATTGCCGGATTGCTTAAACGAATGCTTTACAAATATAAAAAAGGCAAGAAAATAGAAGTATTTCCTGGATGTTTTATTGAAAAAAAATCTTTTAATGATTTTGTTGATGAATTAGATAATCAAGGCAGAACAATTTATTTACTTGATCCAAAAGGAGAGGACATAAGAAAAATAAATATAGAAAAAAATCCTGTTTTTATTTTTGGCGACCATGAAGGAATTCCAAAACAAGAATTAAAAAAAATTAAGGGAAAAGTTAAAAAAGCCAGTATTGGTAATATTAAATACTTTTCATCCCAGGTTCTTACTATAGTGCAAAACGAACTTGATAGAAAAGAAATATTTTGAAAACAAAATGGTAAAAGATAAATATAACAACCATTCACCAAGAAAACGTTATTTAAAAAATTTGGAAACTCGCAAACAAAATTGTGAAAATCAGATTGAAGAAACTAAAAAACAAATATCTTTTAGATTTTTTTATAATATTAAATTTGATAAAAGATAAAGAGAAGAATAAATATTTAAATCATTTTTTCTTGATTAAATTATGGGTAGAGAAGAACAAATAATAAAAGAGCGTGAAAGAAAGCTTGGGAAATTGATAAAGCAAAAACTTAATCCTTATAAGAATAAATATAATATTAAAGACCACGCAATAGATATTCTAAAAAAATATTCTAAACTAAAACCAGAAGAGAAAACAAAAGATAAAGTAAGCATAGCTGGTAGGGTTATGGCTATAAGAGATATTGGAAAAATTGCTTTTGTCGTATTACAAGATTCAACTGCAAGAATACAATTGGTTATCCAAGATAAAGAAACCCCTGCAAAGATAATTGAATTTTTTAAAAAATATATTGATTCTGGAGATATAATTGGAATAGAAGGAATAATTTTCAGAACAAAAAGAGGTGAGATAAGTATTCTAATAAAAAAATTAGAACTCTTAACAAAATCCCTGATTCCTCTTCCAGAAAAATGGCATGGTCTCAAAGATAAAGAAGACAGATACAGAAAAAGATATCTAGATCTTATTGTTGATCCTAAAGTTAAGGAAGTCTTTCTCAAAAGAAGTAATATCATTGCTGCAATGCGGGAATTTCTAATAAACAACGGATTTATAGAAGTAGAAACGCCAATACTCCAACCAATCTATGGAGGAACAAATGCCAGACCTTTTGAAACTAAGCTCGAGGCATTAAAGATGAAAATTTATCTTAGGATTAGTAATGAACTTTATCTAAAAAGACTTCTTGTAGGGGGTTATGAAAAAATCTTTGAATTCAGTCCAGATTTTAGAAATGAAGGCATAGACAAACTTCATAATCCGGAATTTTTACAAATGGAAACAATGTGGACTTATGCAAACTATAAAGATAATATGAAATTTTGTGAGGATATGTTAGCATATGTTGCAAAAAAAGCTATCGGAACAACAAAAATAACTTATCAAGGAAAAAAAATAGATTTCAAAAAATGGACTCGTTTAAAATTTATTGAAGCTCTAAAAAAATATACTAAAGAAAATTTTGATACGACAGAAGAAAAAGCAAGAAAAATAGCTCAGAAATTAAAAATTAATGTTTCTGATTGCAAGAATTATGGTGAAATCTTAAATAAGGTTTTTGAGGAAAAGGTTGAATCCCAATTAATTCAACCAACAATAATCTATGATTATCCATCATCTATCAGCGGTTTAGCAAAGACAAAAGAAAATGATCCAAGATGGGCAGAAAGATTTGAACCTTTTATAAATGGGTGGGAAATAGGAAATAGTTATAGTGAAGGAAATGACCCAAAAAAGCTGGAAGAAGATTGGAAAAAATCTGAGGCAAAATTTGAAAAAGGCGATGCAGAAGAACAAAGAATGGATTTTGATTTCATTAGAGCATTAAAATATGGGATGCCTCCAGCATCTGGATTAGGAATAGGTATAGACAGATTAATTATGCTTTTAACAGATTCTTCATCAATTAGGGATGTTATTTTCTTCCCATTTATGAAATCTGAAAAAGAATAATATTTATAAAATAAAAAATCAGAAGAATAATATAGAAAGGAGGAAAAAATAATGGCAGAAGAAAAAAAGAAATATATGGCAAGATGTATGAAATGTAAGGAACAAAGAGAAGTTGTAGATCCAGAATTGGTAGAGATACGAAAAGGCGTCTGGGCAGTAAGAGGAAAATGTAAAGTCTGCGGAACCAAAGTTTACAGAATTGTCGGAAAAAAACCATAGAAATAAATAATAATTAAAAACCAAACTAATGGTAGACATTATTGTAAAATCTAAACTCAAAGAAGTTATTAAAGAACTTCGTGTTTCAGCAAATCTAGCTGGGGCCCTAAACAAAAAAGTTGAAAAACTCCTCAAAGAAGCACAAGAAAGAGCCAAAGCCAATCATAGAACTACAGTAATGCCTCAAGATTTATGATTCATTACCTTTCTTTTCATATTTAAAAGAAGATTTCCATACATCGCTTACTGCTTTTTCTTTCTCTATTTCCCATTCTATCTCTTCTTTAATCTCTCCATTAACATTTTTTTCTAATCCTTTAATTACATTATTAATTTCTTCTTCTTTTTGTAATACTTCATATGGAATTTTAACTCCGGCTTGTTTATAGAAATCTTTGACAAAACCCACGAGAACTTTGCAACTTTTAGGACTTTTCTTAACCATATAAGGGGTTAATGTTATAAAAATCTTTTCTGCTTTTTCAGTTAAACTTTGTGGTTCTAGCATTTTTATTTTAGACAACAAAACTTTAAATATATTATTGCACTAAAAAAAGCATGAATAAAAAAAGAGGATGCAATGCAGAAAGAGAATTATTACATTTATTAAGCAAGCAGGGTTTTTCAGTAGCTCGTGTTGCTGGAAGTGGAATGATTGCTGAAACTAATTGTGATCTTTTTGTCAGCAATGGCAGAAAAAAATATGCAGTAGAAGTAAAAATCTCATCAAACAGCAAAAAATACCTAAGTAAAGAACAAATGACCTCTTTGATTGAATTCTCAAAAAGTTTTGGTCTTTCTCCTATTGTTGCAATTAAATTCCTTCGACAAGGCTGGTGGTTTATTCATCCAGACAAATTAAATACTACAGGAAAAGGTCTTGCAATTTCTTTTGACGACATAAAAAAGAGGGGAAAAAATTTTGATAAATTCATAAAATAAATAATATAAATAAAGTAAAAAAATAAGATAAAGTTTTAAAACACTTCTTTCTTCTCTCTTCTAGGGAGTATAGTTTAGAGGTAAAACAGTCGGCTCCAGAGTTTAAAGAGGTGGAGATACCGACAGCCGGGGGTTCGATTCCCTCTACTCCCATCTAAAATAAAAAATAAAACAAATAAAAGAATTCTAATTAATTATATTGCAGGAACTTCATAAGGGTTGATAATTGTTGTGCAGTAAGGCCCATCTGATTTTGGAGTTGATTGGCCTGTATCTCGTCCAGGATAATTTCCCCATTTGTCTTTGCATTTGATATAATAAAGATTATCTAATTGCCAGTAAGCAGAATGTAAGAATCCTTCTGTATCTTTTGTAAAGGCTGTTCCATCTGAAAAATTGAATTTACATTTTATATCTTTACTTGTTCCATAAACACATTCAGCTTCTTCATTTGTTTCAATAACAAGATTATCTCCAAATGCCCCATAAGTTGTGTCAGATGCATGATACATTCTAATCACGATTGGAGCCAACACATCTTTTAAAATAGTAAATTCAGTATGATTCTCAACTTCTAAACGCCCTTCATCATGACATTTTGCCCAGAATTTGTATTTCTTTCCATTTTGCAGTCCTATAAGTTCTTCTATAATATTACCAAGATGTTCTGTAGCATAGTTATCATCAATAAAAGTCATATCATCCCATGGAGGAGCTTTTACTGTTGAACCAGACAGATTTTGGACAGCATATTTACATTCTGTATCATGACTTGTTGTTACATTAATTGGAGGATGTAAATCATATTCATCTTCCAAAGGATCCATGGGTTGTTCAATAACCAAATCATAAGGTGGCATTGTCAATAAAGTATAAAAATAAGGTTCTGCTTCATTATGCTGTTCATCTTGACATACTATCATTAATCTAAACATTCCAACTTCTCCTGTATAACCAAACATATCCATTAAATCCAAAATATCTTGTATTTCTTCTTGTGATAAAGTTGGATCAATAATCTGTAGTTCTTCTTGTGTTAAAGTTAAATCAATACGCAAGCCATCATCAAGATTTAAAAAAGTATTACAATGAGTGCATTTATCATATTCAGATGAGCCAATTTCATAACCAAGACATTCTAAATTATCAAAACATCCAGCAGCTGTAACTCCTTGTTTAATTATTGGACTTACTATCTCATTAAACTCGTGCATATCATCCCAAACAGTTGTAAAGTTTGGCACATCAGTTTCATAAGAAGTTGAATATCTACAAGAGCCTTTTTCATCTAACCAGAATTTAACTTCTTGAGTATGTAAATCAGCTGGAACATAAACATTATAAGGATCAATAAAACATTTTCCATTTTCATGTGCTGTTGGAAGATTAGGATAACAAGGAGCCACCCAGTCAGGTTCTTCTGCTATTTTAAACTTAATCCAGTAAGGATTTTCTTCAGGTGCAGGAACAGCCCCGCAAACATCTTTACATTTAATCCAAACAACATAATCTTGGTTTGTTGCTAAACCATTTATATCTAAAGTGAGTGTATGATCTTCTGCAAAAGTTTCAATATCAAAACTTTCCATTGTATCATAACCCTGACTTTTTTCATAACTCCATCTGCATTGAGTTACAGGAGGATCTGTTTGTTCTGATTGAGCTTGTGTTTTAATATCTATAATCATTTTTGTGACATCCCAAGGAATTTCATAATCTCCTCCATTTTTCCAGTCACTAATTTCAATTCCACCTTCTGTATTTAGATATCCACTAACTGTTATACTTGCTTTTTTTACAGGTCCAGAACTTAAGTCAACATAAGCTTCTGCATCTATGTTAGTTACTTTTGGTCTTCCACTAGTCAAACATTCAGCTTTAACACAAACAACTCTATCTTCGTCTTCTGTTGGAGCAGGTTTACAACTTGTTCCAAGAATTCTACATCTTTCAGCAGTACAAAACATTCCAACATCATTACAAGAACTACAAACAGATTTATCATCTGTCCAAGGTTCTTCAACATCACAAGTTCCTGCTTTTCTTGCAAGAACCCAACCAACCCAAACCCCTCTTATAGCAGAAACTATTGTAAAGAACCTGTCAATTGGGTCAACTACTGCAAGAGCTTTTTCTTTATTTGTTTTAGCTTTCTTTTGTTCATCAGTAAGTTTTTTCTCAGCTTCTTTTTCTTCATCTGTAAGTAAATCCTTAGGATTCTTTGACATTGTAATATCTTTTTTAATTTTTTCTTCTTTTTTAAAAATATCTTGAAATTCAAATGTTGGAGGTAATCCTTTAAATCTTGGCATAAAAAGTGGTGCTATTATTTTAATATTATCAAGCATTTTATCTTCATCATCAGGTAGGTCTGTAGTGCCCTTTCCTGCATCTGGATCACATTTTGTTTCTTTTCCAGTACTGCCTATGGGAGTATCTGGTTCACATATTGTACCGGGAGCACAAGAATCATCTTCTCCTATTTTACAATTAACATAAATAGAAATTGCACAATTTCCTAAAATATTTTCTTCTCTAAAGCCTATTCCATCATAAAGATTTGCTACTAACATATAATTTCCTCCTTTTTTTGGTAAAAAAGCATTATTTTTATTATATTGATTTGCAATTCCAATAGCTTTATTAAGATCAAAAAGAAGATCGCCTGGTTTAAATTTCTCACCTGGTTTTACAAAATAAACTCTCACTTTTTTGACTTTATCTTGTTCAGTAATTACGTCAACTGTTATTTTTACACTCTCCTTAACAGAATATGGAGGGAGTGAAGATAAAGTAATCTCACAGTCAGTATTATAACTAGGTTCTCCCTTTCCACCAGCAAAAACAAAAGTTGCTGGAATAATACTTGCTAATAAAATCATTAACATAAAAGTTGCTATAATAGTTATTCCTTTGATTTTATTTTTATTTTTTATTTTCATCTTTTTTATTTTATTTTTTATTTTCCAGACCAACATTTTCCAATACCTTCAAATGACCACCATTCCCAAGGCATTTTCCATCCTATATTTGGGGTTATAAAAGAAGCCCAACAAAATATTTTATTAAGCAAGCCATTTAAAGTTAATAATTTGGTAGCTATTTCAACAGAATAACTATTTTTACTAACTCTACTTTTTAAACATGTTGTAAATGCAGGAAACCAGTTAAGTCCTATTGTAGTTGCTGAATTCTTTGTAGCTGTTATTGCACAATCAACTGGAATCAAAGCTATTCTGGTTGCAGCAAAAGCTCCAAATCCCGCAATGAATCCTGTAAGAAGCCCTCTCCATACAGGAAGAGGTTTATATTGATAATTGCCTAAACTATAGCATTCTTCTTCAGAACAAACATTCCATAAATCATCTCCTCCACCACCACAAGTTCCTGCTTCTCCACCTGTTACAGCTGGAGGATATAAAGGATCACATGAACCAATTGGAGCTGATCCTAAATGAGCTGTTCCAAGGTCTTGATTATAAACACAATTTCCAATATCTTCGCAAGTTTCTCTTGTACAATGATCTGAAATAATTCTATTAAGAATTCCACCTAAAAGAATAGCAGGTGCCCAAAAATCTCCTACTTTGTTTAAAATACTTGCTCCATCTTTACCACAACCTCTACAATCCTGCCATTTGTTTTCTATATTTGTTTTTGTATAATGTAAACCAGCATCACTTACAGCTGGCTCGCAAAGATTATTTCTTTCTGGATCAACAGGTTCAATAAAAAACTCTCCTTCATAACATCTTAATACTTGATTTTGTAAACCTGTGCTTTTACCATACATTTCTTTTATTTCATTAGTTGGATCATCATCTCTATCAAAAGAACCATAAAAATTATAACATAATTCTTCACCATGCCTTAATCTAATAATTCCATTATTAACTAGTGTTATCTCTCTTTTTCCATCTATAAGTTCTATTTGCTGACTTCCAGTAAATGTGCCATTACATGATATTTTTTTACAATAAGGTTCTCCATAACCAACTGAATCATATGCGGCATTCTCTCCTTCTTCTATACATTCTTGTCCACCACATGTCTTACAAGCAAAAGTTGGAAAATCACAACTATGCCATTTTGTTTCAATTGGTGTGGTTATTGTAGCACAATCTTCCTGATTTCCCGCACTATCAAAAAAACATATTTTATTTTCATCTCCTGGTTTTGTTCCGCAACCAACTTTGAATTTGGCTGTTATTGCACAACCAGTTATATCACTACATATAATATTTGTATGAAAATCAGATGCTGTTCCTCCTAAAGCTTCACAATCTTCATAATTTGTCTCTTTACATCCTGTTGAAAGAACACAACAACCTCTGGCTTTTCCTCCTTGCAAAGAACATGTTGCTTGATCTGGAATTGATGTATCATGAGTTGCATATTCATCAAATTTATCTGCGGTTATTCCATAAGCTTTCATTGCCTTACTAATACAGGCAACTCTCCCTAAATAAGTTGAATCAACTGAACAGCAGCCTTTTTGACATTGTTCAACCTCATCAAGAGTTTGAGCATTATACCATCTTCCTTCCATTCCCCCACCTATTATTTGGGCTTCACATTCAGCTTTATATTTCCCAGCTTGACAATCTTCAATCATATCTCCTGTTGGAGGTTCACAAACGCCAACTTTACATTGAGAAACTTCACTGCATTCTTTATAACTTGCAATCAAAGGCTCTGAACATTCATCTGCTGTTGTTGTTGAACACCAATCATCATCTGTTCTTCTACAGCAACCCCAAACTAATGCCTCAGTTGTTGTAGATGACATGGAAAATGCAATAACAAAAGACATGCTAATCATTATTGATGACATAAATATTGATAATATTTTATTTGTTATTGTCTTATTTTTTGTTTTTTTCATTTTTATTTTTATTTTAGATTTTTTTATCTTCTATCACATGCAAAATAAAATTTAAATTCTTTTTCACCTTCTCTATAAGGTTGTGTTGTTAATAAAAAAGTTATAACATCATATTCAGGACCATGAATTGGACCATCTATTGTTATATATTTTAGTAATGTATTATAATTAGAAGTTACATACTGTTGAAAAACTAAATCTGCAAAAGGTTTTTGTTGAACCTCGCTGTTTACTATGTCATTAGCAACTTGCCAGATTTTTCCTAATGGAATCAAAAGCAGAACATCTTTTTGTTCAACAACTTGGCTAGCATCTCCTCTTATTGTTGCTTTGCTTATTTTTATTGGCCAATCTATATTAATTAAAATATTATCATCTCTTATTTCTGCTGTAATTTTTCTTTCTTGTGGTTCGACTGTCATTTTTCTTTTAAATGAGGAAAAATCATTTAAGCATGTATCGATTTTATCATAACCATCTGTTTCTAAAGCATCTTCATATTCTTGAGCAATCATATTTAGACTTGGAAGTTTATTTACTCTAACAGAATTATCATCTTTAAACATAACAACTACCTTTGTTCCAGCTTGGTCAATTGCATAAAGATGATACCATGTATAATAACCTGCTTGTAAACCAATTGTTTCAAAGATTTCTTCACTAACAGATTCAACACAATCATAAACCGAGTCTCTCAATGGCTCAGATTGGCTTGCTAAAAAAGAGTCTGTTTGTTGCTGTGACATAAAAACGCCAGAAATACGTGGCCAGAAAATTACTCCAACAGCTACAACAGCAATAATCACAATAGCAATAATAATAAACAGAGTTACCTGACCTTTTTTTCCTCTTTTAATCATATTCTATTAATAATTTTGATATTTATAAAGTTTGTTCTACTATTCTGCTATTCTGTTATTGGCTATTAAATTCTGATAAATATTTTTCTATTATTTTTTTTGCACTCTTTATTTTTTTAATTTCCTTTGGATATTCATTTCCTTCTTTTATATAATGTTTAATAGTTCCTTTAACACCTGGCAAAAGAATTATTATATTGTCCTTTTTTAAATCTAATTGTGAATATACTTTTTCATATAATTTAACTAATTCATCCCTATCTTGTGGTCTAACAACATATTCTTTCCCAATTTTACTAATTTGCATATTTTTAATTGATTGATAAATTTCTGGAGATCTTTGCATTAGTGTTTTTCCATATTCTGATTTTATTTCCATTTCCAAAAAATCCATATTAAGAAATAAATATGTACTAAGAGATGTAAAACCAACCAATTCAAGAGATTCTTTATTATTATCTATTAAATTCCAATTTATTTTTCTAGCATCTTGAAATGCTTTTTTATAAGCCCTTTCTAAATATTCATAACAAGCAGCATCCATAAAAAGTCTTTGCGTATCTGAATTAGAAAAAATATATTTAGAATATAAAAAGTCAAAAGGAAAATTAGAAGGTAATTGACCTTCATAAATAATATCCCATAATTCTGAATTATCCATAGTTTTTATTTCCTCGAAAGCAAGCAAAGTTCTAGAACTCATTTCAGCTTTCCATCTCTTTTCATGTTCTTTTCTTGTTTCACTAATCAATTCTTGTAAAGATCTTTTTTGTTGTGCTTGTTGTTCTTTTATTTGTTTTTCATATTCTCTTCTTCTAGCAGCTTCTGGGCTTGAATAATTAAACAATTGGTTAAGACCATATTCCACAAGAGTTTGTTTAACAATTTCATTATCATCAAGTTTTTTTCCTTTCCATGCTGCTCTTGCTTTAATTTCATTCTCTTTTGCAACAAGCTCATCAAAAATTTGTTTTCCTTTTCCTACTTTTTCTAAAATATCTTCTAAATCACTTTTAGAATAATCAAAATTACTACTGGATCTAATACGGGTTATTTCTTTATTTATTTCTAGTTTTCCATCTGACTCATAAGCTTTATCAATCAAGTCTATTATGCCACCCAAAATAAAAGAATCTTTGATTTCTATTATTTTTGGAGTTAAATAAAAAAAAGCCGCTATATTTTCAGTTTTGTCAAATTGATTTAAATTATTTGTAAAATCAGAAACAGAATTAATTTTTTGTTTAGGAAAATAACTTGTATGTTTTTCTCCATTAAGTTTAAATTCCACTCTATCATGAAAAACTTGACTTAATAAAGGCTCTGCTTGAGTAAAACCAAAAAGCAATAATAAAAAAGCTGTTAATTGTTTCATCATTTTGAAATTTTGAATTTATATTTATACTTTGTATTTATTTCTCTTTATTCCTCTTCTACCCTTGGAGCAAGAACAAAACTTAATTCAATTCCTTCTTGATTTTTGAAATCAAATCTTGCTGGATAATCTGTTGAAAAATTAACCACAACTTTATCAGCTAACTTTGATGCTTTTGCGAATTTAATAAGATAATCCAAACTATATTTGGATCTTACATTTTCTTTGGACTGAATTTTAGCTTCATCACTATTAAATTCTATTTTAGCTGAATTTAAAGTTCCTTTTGCCTCGATTAAAAAAAGATTTTCTGAAGCGCTGAAAGAACAGGAATCTGCAACTATAGAAGCATCGGTTATAGATTCTGCAAAACTTGCCGAGTCAAGTTCAACTTTGGCTGAAAAATTCAAGTTTGGAATTTTCTTTTCTTCAGCATCAATATTAATTAAAGCAAGACTAAAATCTCTTTTTGATTTTTCCTGGATTTTTAGGTTGATAGTATTATCTTTTCTTTCTATTAAAAGAGCTGAACTAGATGAAGCTCTTCTTAATACTTGTTTAAAATCCTCTAGATTTATTCCTAATTCGTGCTCTTTATCAATTTCAAATTTGGAAAAAACTTTTGAAGGGATTTTTAATGAAATCAAAGCAACATTTGCTGGATCAATTGCCGTAATTTCAAATCCTTGTTTGGTTATTTTGGCTTTAACTTCTAAAACCAATTCACTAATTAAAGAAATGCTGTTTGAAAGAAGTTTTGGATTATCTAATTTAAGTAACATTTTTTGATTTTTGCCCCACCCCTTGTCTTTTATCTTTTTTTGATTTTTTATGTTTTTATATCAAATATATTGATTGGATGTTTTTAAACATTATTGTATTTAATTTAAATTAATCTATTTAATATATTCAATTTATAACAAGTAATTATTTAAAATTTACCTTCTATTTTTTTTAATGGATAAATTACAAAGGCTAAGGAAAACAGCTTATAATTATTATTTTAGAAAAGATGTGCAAGCTGCTTTGGCTGAGCAAGCACAGAATAAAGAGACCATTCCTTTTTATTTTGACACTTTTGGAAAACGCCCTGACATAATTGAATATCCCCAAGATATTGCCAATCTTGCAGCAAAAGGAGCAACAAGTTTTCATGCTTCAGAAGAAACATGGCAAAACCCTCTTGAAATTAATACAAACTTGAAAATTGAACAACTTAATAAATTACGAATTGGCTGGGATTTAATTCTTGACATTGATTGTAAATTTATTGAATATAGCAAAATAACTGCGTGGCTTTTGTGTGAGGCATTATATTTTCATGGTGTGAGAAATTTTGGTTTAAAGTTTT
Source organism: Candidatus Woesearchaeota archaeon (assembly GCA_964493265.1). Taxonomy (GTDB): domain Archaea; phylum Nanobdellota; class Nanobdellia; order Pacearchaeales; family UBA284; genus DAOWHW01. The sequence continues at coordinate 7,176 of CAZBLY010000008.1, read as the reverse complement.
CTGGGGGGAGTGGTTTCCACCTAGGTCTTAAATTTGGGGCTTTTCCAGAAAAAATTAATGAAATAAAAATAAGAAATTTTTTTCCAGAAGGTCCAAGACTTATTGCCAATTATTTGAAAGATATGATAAAAAATGATTTAGCAAAAAGAATATTAGAAATAAATAATATTAAAGACATTAGTAAATCAACTGGAAAATCCATTGGGGCCTTGATTGATAAGGAAAAAAAATTTAACCCTTATAGTATTTTAGAAATTGATACTGTTTTAATAGCGCCAAGACATCTTTATAGAATGGCTTATTCTCTTCATGAAAAGACCGGACTTGCAAGTGTTGTTATAAAACCTGGACAGCTAAAAGAATTCCACCCAGCGTGGGCAAAACCAGAAAGGGTTTTTGTTAAACCTTTTATGCCAGAACCTGAAAAAAATGAAGCAAAAGAGCTCTTGATTCAGGCTATGGACTGGAAAGCACGACAAAATGCTAAAAAACACAGAGAAGAAACAGAAGAAAAGAAAAAAAATTATGACCACAAAACAAGAATCAAAATAACTAAATTAAGTACAAATATGTTTCCTCCATGCATCAAATCAATTCTTGGCGGTATGAAACAAGACGGGCGTAAAAGGGCTCTATTTATCTTAATCAATTTTTTCCGCTCTTTAGGATTAGAGTTTGAAACTATTGAACCAAAACTTAAAGAATGGAATAAATTAAATTATAGACCATTAAAAGAAAATTATGTTGCTACACAAATTCAATGGTTTAAAAAACAAGAACCAAGATTGCCACCAAATTGCAGTCTTAGTGCTTATTATCTTGATCTTGCAATATGCCAACCAGATTTTTTATGTAAAAAAATTAAAAATCCTGTAAGTTATGTTACAAGAAAAGCAAGAATAATTGAAAGAGCAGAACAAACAGAAAAAAGAAACCAAAAAAGAAGAAAAAAATATTCGCGAAAAAGAAAATAAAAAAGTTGAATAAAAAAGTTGAAAAAAGAAAGTTATTTAAATATGCAAGAATTAGAAAAAATATGATAAAAAAGGGTGTAGTTTTTTGTATTATTTTAGTTTTACTCCTTACTTCTAGTGTTTACTTTGCTTTGGCGCAAGAAACCGAGGAAGATAAAGTTGACGATGCTTATGATTGGTTAATGAATGAAGTTCGTGGGAAATGGGATAATCTAAATATAAAAGAGCATATTTTTTCTTTACTTGCTTTAAAATGTGATACTGCTTATACAAATCCAGGAAAAGCTTCTCTCAATAACAAGGCCTTTATCAGCTCAACAGAAAAATGTTGGGGTTCTGGTCCAAGCAAACCACCATCAGAAAGTTCATGTGAGCTTACAGAAAGCGCTCTTGGAAAAATTGCTTTTGATAATTTAAATGAAGATACAAATAAGACAACAACTTGGCTTCTTAATCAAAAAAAATTCTTTAAAAATATTAATTGGTTCTTGCAACTTGATATTGATAGAGGTTATACTGCAATTTGTTATGTTACTTATGAAGATGGAAATGTAACTGTTAATATAAAAGAAGATAAAACTCTTGAAATGACTGCTAATAATTGTTTTGAATATTATCAAGGGGGAACAGGAAAAAATTATTGGCTTAGTATTAAACCAGATTGTTATGAAAAACCATTAAAAATAAGATGTTTTGTTTCTGATGAAAATCAACTTTTCAGGACTAATTTTCTTTATAAAAAAGATCTTAGTGCAAATTCAGAATGGCATCTCTCTCCTAAATTATTTGAAGAATCTTCTGGTCATGTAATTGAAATGCATATAGAAAGTTATTGTCTTGCAGATTCCACAGGCATATGCGATTATGAAGGAACTGCCTGGGCAGCTTATGCATTAAGCCAAACAGAATATCCTGAATTATATTCACCATTTATTCCTTATCTTATAATTGAATCTGACAATAATATAAAATATTTCCCATATGCTTTCTTAGATTTAATTGGAATTTCAAATTATGGTGTTAAAGTAGAGGCAGATCAAACTTCAGCAGGTTTTTGGATGACAACAAATACAAAATATGGCCAGTTTTATGATACTGCTGTCGGTGGAATGACAGGCCAAGGAAATCTTGGTTCAGAATATGGCGGAGCAAGATATTATTTAACTATTAATAATCCTGGATTTAAACAACAAGGGACTTATAGATATTGGAAATGTACTGAAGGGGGGTGCAAAGATCTTAGAGATACTGCATTTTTACTTTGGGTTTATTGGCCATATCTTTGTCCTGGTTTAGGCGGTGGTGTTGGTGGAGATTGTGAAGACCAAGGTTTTGATTATAGGTGTAATGAATCTTGTATTCTAGGAGAAGAAATTATTATCCCAGAATTTGATTGTCCTAATGATCTTTTCTGTTGTAAATTAACTGGCGGAACATCTATTGAATGTACAGATGCTGGAGGGTCTTGTAAAGATGAATGTGATAGTGAAATAGAATATGAGATTTGGGAAATAATTTGCCCTGATTATGATTATTGTTGTAAAAAATATGAAGATTCTTCTTGTGATGATATTGATGGAGAGGTTTGTGGTGTTGGTAAAACCTGTTCTGGAACTCAAGTTTATACTCTTGATGGAGATTGCTGCCTTGGCTCTTGTATTGCTGCAGGAGATTATGATTATTGCAGTGAGACTGATCCTGTTTCAGTAAATTGTGATAATAATCAGGTTTGTGTTAATGATAATACTTGGGAATTAATTCCTTTTATAGAAACAACCTATGAAACTAGTTGTTGTCCTTATCCTGGAAAATGTGTTGAGGATGTTGATTGTTCTAGTGTAGGGCGAGAATGTAATGAGATTATTGGAGAAGAATGTGTTGGGACTATTCAAGAAACTAAAGATGTTGAAAATTGTTGTTATGGTGAATGTCTTAAATCCTGTACAAGGCAAGGAGGAACAGAATGTACAGGTGATAAAACGTGCTCTGTTAATTATATTGACGCAAGTGATTCATACAAATGTTGTCCTTCAACTGGCCAATGTAAAAAACCAAGAAGTTTATGGTGGTTATGGATTCTTGTTATTTTAATTATCATAGCATTAGTATTAGTTTATTTCTTTAAATTTAGAAAAAAGAAAAAAATGAAAAATAAACCAAATCTTTTTGGAATAACACCAATAAGTAGAAGACCTATAACAAGAATGCCTATGAGAAAACCACTTAGGCCAATGCCAACAAGACGACCAATGCCAATGCCAGCAGGAGTAAGAGCAAGACCAACAAGACCAGTACGACCACGGCCAATGCCTATTCCAAGACCAGGACTAAGAATGCCAATAAGAAAACCAGCAAAATTAATTACAAGACCAAAACCAACAACAACAATGCCAATAAAACCTAGACCATTACCAAGAATGCCAATGGCAACAGCAACAGCACTAAAAATGCCAAAAACAAAAACAAAAAAAGCAAGAAAAAGAAAAACAACAACAAAAATAGCAAAAAAGAAAGAAAAATCAGAATCAGAACTTGAAAGAACATTAAAGAAACTAAAAAAGATGACAAAAAAATAGGGTGATAAAATTAATTCTAACAAAGTAAAAAAATTTATTAACTCTCTTTTTCTTTTAAACATATTAAATACTGCAAAAAATTAAAAAATGAGGAAAAATTATCTGGCTCTTTTCGCAATTATGTTTGTTTTAGTTTTTATCATAAGCATTAATATAGCAAGTACAGCAAGGGCTTTAGAATGCATAACTCTGGATGTTGCAAAAACATATTATTTACCAAAAGAAACAGTCCAAGTTGAAATAAATACTGAGATCACAAGAGATATTCTTACAAGCGATATTTCTTTTTATAGAGGAACTTCAAAATTACCAATTAATTTTTTTATTTCAAAAATAACCGACACAAAATATTTTCTTTGGTTTGATCTTCCAACAGCATCTGGAAATTATGTTTTGAAAATAAAAGGCATTTGTAAACAAGATAATAAATGGTTTATTGCAAATGCCCCTATAGAAATTAAACAGACAATTGCATCGCATTATGATTCTTTAAAACCAATAATTGAAAATAATTGGCTTTCCTTATCATTAGAAGAACATATTCTTTCAGCAGGAGCTTTGTCACATATTTTTGCTGAAGAAGCACTTACAACTTATAGCCAAAGAAGTGATTCCTGTATAAACACCCAATGTGAAACAAAAATGAATGCTCTAACTCTTATAACTTTTGAAGACGGTTTAGTTAGACAGCAAATGCAAAATTCTTTGGAAACTTCACAAAATGAGACTGGATGTTGGAATAATAATGAAAATGAATGCGATACAGAAAACACGGCTTTTGCCTTACTTTCTCTTGCAATGACAGGAAGATTAAATATAACAAACAATAATGATAGTGGAATTTTATGGTTAAAAGAAAATGCCACAAATATTAAAGAAAAATCTATACTTTACTATTTAACAAAAGACCCTTCAATACTTAATGAAATTTTAAATTCGCGGTCTTTTAACGGATGGTGGTCAAAAGACATCCAAAATTATGAAGCTGATATTAAAACAACAAGTCTTGCAGTTTTTGCATTAAAAAATTCCGGCCAAACCAACACCCCAGTTCTAGAGGCTATAGAAAAAGCAGAAAATTGGCTTCTTAATCAAGAGGGTTTATCTTTAAAAGAAGAAACTTTTATTTTTGTTTTTGCTTTTCAAAATAAAAATATAGAACCTCTCTTGGCGTTTTGGCCAGGACTTGTAAAAACAGAAAGTCAGGGTTTTTTTAATTTTATATTATTAAATAAAGGGCCAACAGATATGATCATAAATTCAATCCTGCTTAATTCAACAACCACGACAAATCTTGAAATTGACAATATTAAAAATTTAAGGTTTGATATTCCAAAAATAACTACAACTGATGGAAGAACCCTTTCTGAAAATCTCGTTCTTAGTTATAAATCAAAAAATTCCCAAGAAAATTATTTTTACAATATTCCAATTTTAATCTTTACAGAACAATCTGATGAAGAAGGCATCTATGGAGGGGTTGGTTCAAGTGAAGAAGAAATAAATGAATCAGAACAAGAAGAAATTATTAATGATACAACAAACGAGTGGGAAAATACAACAACAGAACTTAATCAAAGTTTAATACAAAAAAGATTTTATTTTGTTGAAAAAACCCTAAACATCACAAAAAATTTAACAGATGGCAGATTTACAATATCTATCAGACTTGAAAACAAACTTGATGAAGATGTTAAAGATATTTCTCTTACATACAGTTCAAGTTTAAGTGGTTTTGTTGAAAAAATTGAACCAAGTAAAATAGAAAAACTTATTCAAAGAAATCAAGAAACAATAATAATTTCAATTCTACCGATAATAACAAAAACTTATGAAGGAGAAATTATAGCGACCGGAACATATAAAGGAGAGGAGATAACAACAAGAATTCCAATAATAATAAAAATTTCAGGAACAGCAGAAGAAAAAACATGTATGGAATTAGGTGGAAAAATATGTGAAGATAATGAAATTTGTGATGAAGAAGAAGGTATTATAACAAGTGCAAAAGATACATTTTCATGTTGTATTCCCGGTGTGGCTTGCAAACCAAAATCAAACAAGGGAAAACTTATAGGAGTAATTATAGTTATTGTCATTATAATCATTCTTATGACAATTTTTTGGCTTCTAAAAAGAAAACCAAAAAAAGAAATGAAAAAATTCCTTGAAGAATCAGCAAAACAATATGAAAAAAAATTCCAAAGACCACCAAGTATAAGAAGATAAGATAATAATAAAATAATTATTTCTTTTTAATTTTTTCTAATACCTAAATAATAAATCCCGCCAATAATTAATCCAAGAACAGCTCCAGCAACCCCTCCACCAATAACATATTTTAAAGAATCTAAACGAGTGAATTCTTTTGTATTATTAAAAATATTATAAGCACCAGCACTAACAGCACCAACAGCTGCTGAAACAAAAGTAAAACCAGAAATTATATTACTTTTTATATTGCCTTTTAAATTGGATTTGGAATTATTTTTTTTACACTCAAAAGGATCTTTAAATTCATCATCTATATTCATTTTTTTTCATCTACTTCTGTCTTTGTCTCTGTATTCATATCTATATTTGTTTTTTTCTTTTCCTCTTCTAATTTTTTAATAAGAAACTCCCTTTCAAGTTTTAATTTTTTTACAACTGCATCATATTTATGTAATCTTATAGCCAAGTCATTAAGTAAAGCATTTGCATCTTCAAGCTTAAATGTCATATTTATAGGTTCAACTATTTCAATTGAAGAAGGCATATAATCAAAAATGATTTCAACTAAACGAGAAAGATTATTAATTAAAATTTCAACCTCGGAAAAAGTTGAAAAAACATTTTCTGTTTTCTCCACTGCTTTTGATTTATGAACTATCTTTTCTATAATTTCAAGATTTTTTTCCTCTTCCAGTTTTTCCAAAATTTTATTTATAGTTTCTTCTACATATTCAACTGGTTTGCCCAATACTTCAAAAATAATATGGACATGAAGCCATCCAGTTACAAGTTTATCTTTTATCTCTCTTGAATCCATTTTAATTAAAAAGTAAAAAGCTAGCTAGTTTTTAAATTTTCTCTAAATTTTCTTGATAATTAAATAAATAACCAGGAGTAAAGAAATGGAAGCCAAAATATAAGGCATTATCTTACTAATTAAAAAATTATCTGATTCTAAAATAGAGTTTGAGGTGACTGGATAATAATTAGAAGAAGTTGACGCAGTTGTAGTGGTTGTTTCTTGCGTATTTGATTTAGATGTAGTTTCTTCTGTTTTTTCATCTTGTTCTTCGCAAAAATCCAAATCTATGTTTTCTTTATCCTTAGTATCAAGACCTTCAGCTATAATTTCATAAGTTCCTTGTTCATTTTTACATTTAAGGATTAATTCAATCATTTCTGTCTTTGTTTCAAATTTATCATCAAAATGTAAATTAATTTCATTACTTACTTTCTTATCATTATTATCCTGAACATAAACATATACCGCATACTTGGCTGTATCTCCTCTATAAACTTCAATCTCCACTTTAATTTCATCACCAAATCTTGCCTCTTCTGGCGCATCAATGATTTTAATTTCTGATTCTTCTTGAATATCACAAATAACATCAATAGGATAATCATCAAAT
>CAZBLY010000007.1:16575-28908 GCA_964493265.1 Candidatus Woesearchaeota archaeon | reverse complement strand
AACCCTACAAGCATCTTAACTCTAACTTAGGGCTGCCTCCTTCCGGAACTGACCCAGTTTATTAAGGCAAGATCAAGTAGGACAAAACCTCAACGTCCAAGTCAAGACCTTCTAATAAGCATATAACGCGTCCTTTTACAGCCTGCCATAAAGCCCATTTGCAAACAGCACGGGGCTAACGTGCCAGCCTAACTTGCCCAATAAATAGAATGATGGGGAATTTTTAAATCTTGCTGATAAGAAAAATGCGGGAGACAGGATTCGGACCTGCGCAGGCACTAAGCCACAGGATCTTAAGTCCTGCTCGTTTGACCACTCCGACACTCCCGCATACAAGACAGAAATAATGAAACCTTATAAATTTTATGAGAGCAAAGAGCAAGATTTTTAAATTCATCTTTGTTTTTATTTAGATGGTTAAAAAAGAGGTAAAAAATAAATCAGAAATGAATTTACTTTTGGAAAATTCTATTGCATTACAGAAAACTATAACAAAATTGGCAATTGAACTAAAAACACTGAATAAAAAAGTTTCTTCTATGTTGGGGCTATTTGAAGATGCAAATGAAGCTTTTAGACAAGGTGGAGGAATTGCAGTTCCAGCAGAAATGGCAGGAACAGAGGAATTGGTTGATAAGGTGGACAAATTAATAAGACAAAATCAAACCATTGCAAAAGGCATACTTTTGTTAGAAGAATCTTTTAGAAAACAAAAGCCAGAAAGAAATATCAAAAAAACAGAATATAAATCAAAACCTTTACCAGAATTTTCATTTTAATTTTAAACAAATAAATTAAGATTTCTGAAAGCAAATGGCAAAATCAAAAAACCTAAAAACAAGAACCATAGTAGGTGAAATAGAAAGTATAGGGGAAGCAGCAAAAAAGGCAGGAAGTTCTAAAGAGAAACAATTTCTTAGTTCTTTTTTACATCAATTAATGGTTGCTAAGGAAAAAAGAGAAGGAAAAAAGATTAAAATTGAAAAATTGCCTCCTGTTCAAATTGAAGCTAAAAAATTAAGAAAAAAATTAAAAACTTTTACAATTGAAGAAGAAAAAACTGAGATTCCTAAAAAAAAGAAAATAGAAAAAAGTAAAATAGAGAAAAAGAAAGTAAAAATAGAAGAGTCAGAAGAAGAGCCGTTTGAAGCACCTATTTATAAGAGGGCTTTGCCTGAATTGCCAGAACCCCCAAAATTAACAAAAGAATGGCCCATGCCTGTTCCAAAAGCTCCTGGAAGACCATCAGAACAAGAAGCCATGGTTGCTCCAACAGCAGAACTTCCTTTTCCTGAACCTAAAATTCCTCTTCCTAATTCTACTTTGGTCTCAAGAGAATCTACGATTTCTCCAAATATTGATTTAAATAAGTTAAATCCTCTTATTGCTGACAAAACAATCTCGGTAATTCAGTGTGATGGCGCTAATCTTCCTATTAAGATTACAAAACAAAAAATAATACAGAGAACAAGAATTACTTTAAATGAAGATGAAATTAAAGCAGTTATTAAGAAATTTGCTGATCGCGCAAACCAGATAATGACTGAGCCAATATTTAAGACCCAAATAGGAAATCTTAGTATCACGGCAATAATATCAACATTTGCCGGCTCAAAATTTGTTATTTCTAAGATTTATTTTTAGACCACATTCCTTTGCAATTCTGTTTGCTATATAAAATTGTTCTTCAATATTTCCTGCTGTAGTTATGATTTCAAAAACATGTCCAAGACCTTCATTAGAATAAACTCCAACAATCTTTTCTTTACTAATTTCTTTGATTTCTGATTTTTTAGTATTCTTAATCCACCCGCCCCGGATTCCTTTTACAAATCTTATTCTTGTTGTTTTTTTAAGAAAACCATTATAGATATTATCTTTCTGTTGTGATGGATGGCTCAATTTAATTTCTACTTTATAATCAGGAGACCTAAATTTTGGAATAAAAATTTGCAATGTTTTTTTATTTATTTCTGAAAGTTCAGATATTTTTTTAATAATTGGATTATTATATTTATTTTCAAAATTTATTATTTTCTTTTCTAATGATAACTTGCTATTTTCTGCTTCAAGAGCTAAGGAAAAAGCTGTTTCTTTATCCTTTTTTGTTCTTTCAAGCTCTTCTTCTAATTCATTGATTCTTTGGTCTTTTTTTTCAATAAAATCTGTATTTTTTATTTTATTCTTTAGGTAATGAAATAAAGATTTAAAATTAATATATGTTAATAGATTTTTCATAAAGACAATAATTATAAGTATTATTTAAACTTTTTTCTTGTTTCTACTTTTGGAGGACTACCAAATTTCAAATATATTTTAAGTATATTTCAAGCATAAGATTTATAAAAAACTGCTTTTTATGTTAGGTATGAAGGCTAAGATTAAAGATAATAAAGATAATAGTATTATATGGACAGAAAAATATCGTCCTAAAGAGTTTGATGATGTGCTCGGTCATTCTGAGATTGTTAAAAGGGCCATCGCCTTTGTTCAAGAAAAAAATATGCCTCATTTACTATTTTCTGGTCCAGCTGGCAGTGGTAAGACTACGCTTGCTTTAATTATAGCTAAGAAATTCTTTGGCCCCTCATGGAAAGAGAATTTTCTTGAATTAAATGCTAGTGATGAGAGGGGTATAGATGTTGTAAGACAAAAAGTTAAAAGTTTTGCAAGAACAAAAGCATTTAATGGACCATTTAAAATCATTTTTTTAGATGAAAGTGATGCTTTAACTAAAGAAGCTCAGCAGGCATTAAGAAGGACAATGGAAATGTTCACAGGAACCTGTCGTTTTATTCTTAGTTGTAATGTTAGTAGTAAAATTATTGACCCTATCCAAAGCAGATGCAGTGTTTTTAGATTTAGACTTTTTGATAAAAAAGATGTAGCTAAAATTGTTGAAAGAATATCTAAACAAGAAAAATTTAAAATCAATGATAAGGCCACCGAGGGTTTATATGATATTAGTCATGGCGATCTTAGAAGGGTAATTAACATTCTTCAAGCAAGTGCAAGTTTCAGTAAGAATATAAATGAAAATACAATTTATGAGATTATAGCTCAAGCAAAGCCAGCTAATATTAAAGCCATTCTTGATTTAACTATAAAAGGGTCTTTTCTTGATGCTAGGAATAAACTTCTTGATACCATGCTAAATCAAGGTCTTTCTGGAATAGATATTATTAAGGCTATTCAAAAAGAGATATGGAATCTTGATATTAAAAATGAGGAAAAAATCAAACTAATAGAAAAATGTGGTGAAACCGAATTTAGACTTGTTGAAGGTAGTGATGATTTTATTCAATTAGAGGCTTTGTTAGCTTCATTTATTCTTGCTAAAAAATAAAAGGAAAAATAAAAGGAAAAATGAGAAGAAAAATGATTCCTTGGGTGGAAAAATATCGTCCTAAAAATTTAAAAGAAGTTGTTGGGCAATTTGAAGCTCAAAAAAGAATTTTTGATTTTGTTAAAAACTTTTCTAATCAAAAAAAGAGAGCGATTCTAGTTCATGGTTCTTCTGGCACTGGAAAAACATCGATAGTTTATGCTCTTGCTTCTGAATTGGGATATGAAATTATTGAATTAAATGCCTCAGATTTTAGAAATAAATATCAGATCCAAGAGGTTATAGGCCGGGCTATAAAACAACAGAGTTTGTTTTCAAAAGGAAAAATTATGCTTATTGATGAAGTTGATGGCATTACAGGAACAAGAGATAGGGGGGGCTTGCGGGAAATTTTAAGACTTATTTTAGAAACATCTTATCCGATAATTCTTATAGCAAACGATGTGTGGCAAGCAAAGCTCAGGCCATTAAGAACAAAAGCACAATTTATTGAATTAAAACCAATAGAAAAAAATCATATTATCGCATTATTATATAAAATAGCTAAAAAAGAAAAATTAAAAATATCTCTTGATGCTTTGGATGCTATTTCAATAATGTCTAAAGGAGATGCAAGAGCAGCTATAACCGACTTACAAGTTTTAGCTTCAACTTGCCAAAAAAAAGAGATAACAAAAAAACAGGTGGCAGAATTATGTTCTAGAGAAAAAGATGATAGTATTTTTAATGCTCTTAGACAAATCTTTAAGAATAAAGGCAATGTTCATAATGTTTTTAATAATGTTCAAAATATTAATATTAACGATCTTTTTTTATGGATAGATGAAAATCTTCCTCTTGAATATAAAGGTCCAGATCTTGTTAGGGCTTATGATGCTTTAAGTAAGGCAGATGTTTTTAGAGGTAGAATAAGAAGATGGCAACACTGGCGTTTTCTTGTTTATATTTATGCTCTATTGACAGAAGGAATATCAAATGCAAAAAAGGAATCAAAACAAGGATTTACTTCATATAAACCTCCAAAAAGAATTCTTAAAATTTGGCTAGTAAATCAAAAACAAGCTAAGAGGAAAGAACAAGCTGAAAAAATAGCTAAAATAACCCACATATCAAAAAAACAAGCTTACAAAGATCTTCCATTCTTGGAAATTGCTTTTAGAAATAATATACCTATTACAAACCTTTAAAAACATTCAAAGAGGTTTTTAATAGTATAAATAAATCAATTGAGATAAAAAATGAAAATTGCAGATTTAAAAGTCGGTCAAAAAGCAGATTTAGAAGAAACTACAATTCTTGAAGTTGGTGAAGTTAGAACTTTTGTTCGTTTTGGAAGACCAATCCGTGTAGCAACAGCAATTCTTGAAGATGACACTGGAAAAGTCAAGATGTCTTTATGGAACGAAGACATAGACAAAGTTAAGACAGGAGACAAGATAAGTTTAACAAATGGATTTTGCAAAGAATTCCAAGGAGAAAAACAAGTAACAACTGGAAAACTAGGAAAAATAGAAATTCTTGGAGCTGGAGAAGCAAAAGCACCTACTGAGGAAGCAACTGAAGAAGTTGAATCTGAGACCGCTGAAGAAGAAGTTAAAGAAGAAGAGAAAGAAGAAGCTGAAGAATAGAATTCTATAAAGAGCTTTTAATAAGAATTTTTTTTATTTTTTTATTTTTTTATTTACTTAATCAGAAATATCTTTATTAAAGCAATTATTATTATAATCAAAACTATTGCTCCAAGAATAAAAGGCCAAATTGGTTTTTGCTTTGCTATAGGGATTTCTGCTTGTTTAATTTCAACTATTACTGGTTTAGGTTCCTCTTTTGGTTTTGGTTGTGGCTTTTCAATTTCCTTGATTTTAAAACCACACCTAGAACAAACCTGTCTAAGATGTGTTCCTAAATCTAGAATTTTTGTTTCAAGAAGCCTACCACACCATGGACAATTTTTAGGAGTCATATTTTCTATAAAGCCGCATTATATTTAAATCTTTTGGCAGAAAAACAGATATTTTATAACATATAAATGATTTTTAAATTCTAAATTATTAATAAAATGATGGAATATTATATAATAACTTATTATGAATCTAAAGAAGAAGAGAAGAGAGAAAAATGTTCAATATTTTTAATAGATTATTATTCTGAATTATGGCGTAAGAATAAAGAATGTTCCTTTAATCCAGATATTAAAGAAATAAGATTAATTAAAAAAGAAAATGGAATTGAAAAGATTATTATAAGAAATATAAATAGAAAATAAAAATTATTTAAGATTTTAAGATTTTTTAAAATTTCAAAGCCCTAAGTTTTTTAACTCTTTCTTGAACAGGAGGGTGTGTTCTGAATAAAGAAGTTATTCCTCTAGCATTAAGTGGATTTACAATAAAAAGATGAGCTGTTGTTTCTAATCCTCTTTTTAATTTTGGTCCTTTATGTAGTTTTAAAAGAGCTTGTGCAAGAGGTTCCCCATTTTTAATAAGTTTTGCGCCAGATTCATCAGCTATATATTCTCTACTCCTACTTATTGCCATCTGAACTAATAAAGCTGCAATAGGTGCTATGATTGAAATTAGAATTAAACCAATTATATTGCTATTATTTCTATCTCCAGTTCCAAAAATAGCAGCAAATCTCATCATATTGGCTATAAACATAATAGTTCCAGCAAGCATAGCCGTTATTGTCATTATTAAAATATCCCCGTTCTTTATATGGCTGATTTCATGAGCTATAACACCTTTTAGTTCTTCTTTATTAAGAGTTTTTAAAATTCCTTTAGTTACAGCAACACTAGCATTTTTAGGATTTCTACCTGTTGCAAAAGCATTTGAAATTTCTAGAGGAACCACATAAATTTTAGGTTTTGGAATTCTAGCTTCTTTTGCCACAAAACTAACAATTTTATGAAGTTCTGAATATTCTTTCTTTTTTGCAAGTTTGGCTCTATACATAGTAAGGACTATTTTATCACCCCACCAATAAGTTATAAAGTTCATGATAAAAACAATAACCAAAGCAATAATAAGCCCCATTCTACTAAAAAGCGAACCTATTCCAACCACTATAACTGTTAATATAAGTAGAAGAAGAAAAGTTTTAAATCTATTATCCATGTCAAATTATTGAGAATAAGGTTTTTAAATTGTACTCTGTTTAAAATAATTGGTTAAGGAAAAATGGTTTATAAGGTAATAATACAATGTTTAAAATCTAAAAAAGAGTGTGCTTTAAAAGAAGTCCTAGGATCTTTATATGATTCTATAGTGCTATCACATCACGAGATAGAACCAGAATCAGTTAAAAATTATCTTAAAAATCCTCCGGTTTTTGAAAAAGACCTTTTTTGTTCATGCGAAAATTTAGTTAATAAAACCTCTAAATTAGTTAATGTACTTAATGCTAAAAAAAGAGCTGAACTACTTAATATTTTTAATTTAGATTAAATAAAATGAATAAATATCAATTTATGTTGAGTAAGTTAGGAGATAGAGATATTCTTAATAGAAAGAGCCTTGTTGGTTTTATTTTTGAGCCATTTTTTGATGGAACAAGAGTTTTAATTTATAAAGAAGGAAATGACATTGAAATTATTAATGCTTTAGGAAATGACATAATTTTTAAGTATCCTGAACTTCTTGATATTCCAAGATATATTAAGACAGAATCCTGTGTTCTTGATGCTGAATTGGTTGTTCTTGGAGAGGAAAGCATACCAGATGCTAAACTTCTTCAGGAAAGAGAACAGCTCAACAACAAAATAGCAATTGATTCAAAAAGCAAAACCCTGCCAGCAAAAGTATTTGTTTTTGATATACTTGAGAAAGACGGGGAAGTCCTTACAGAAAAATTTTTAGGAGATAGAAAAAGAATTTTAGAGGGGCTAATAACAAGTAGTTTTATTATTTCCTTTCTTCCGCATTTAACAAAAGGAAAAGATTTATGGAAACAGGTTCAGGAGCAAAAAATAGAGGGAATAATGGCAAAAGAAATAAACTCAAGATATCAACAAGGCAAAAAAAGCTGGTCATGGTTAAAAATAAAAAATCTTAATACAGCCAATGCCATAATTGTTGGTTTCACAAAAAAATTAGAGGAAAAACAAGAAAAATATTTTGAAAGTGCTATTTTAGCATCTTGTGTTCCGGAAAAAATGGGTTTTGTTTATGTTGGGAAGTTAAAAGATATAGAAACTAATTTTAATAAAAGAATGCTTAAAAAATTAACAAAAAGAATGAAAAAACTCGTCATAGAAAGATCTTGTCTTAATGAAGGTGAAAAAAATAAAATTGATGATAAAAATATTATATGGATAAAACCAGAAATTGTTATTCAACTAAGCTATTCTGAATTAACAAAAGAAAAACAACTTAGAGGTGTTAGTTTTTTGCGATTAAGATTTGATATGAAACCGGCAAATTGTTTTCTTTTATCTTAAAATGGCTATAAAAAGAAGAAGAACAAAATATGGATTAAGTTGTGGGGTTGTTATTTTTAATATAAATAAAAAGAAGCCAGAATATCTTCTTGTAAAATATCCTCTTTATTGGGGTTTTGTCAGAGGCAAAGTTGAACCAGGAGAAAATGAAGAGATGACAGCTTTTCGTGAAACTCTTGAAGAAGCTGGTTTAAGAGATATTGTTTTTGTTCCAGGTTTTCGTGAAGTAAGCAGTTATTTTTTTAGACATGAGGACAATATTATTAAAAAAGATGATGTTTTTCTTCTCGCTAAAACAAATACTTGGAATGTTAAGATAAGTCATGAGCATGAAAATATTAAATGGTGCGATTATGAAAAAGCAATATCTTTAATGAAACATAAAGCACTAAAGAAAATTCTAACAAAAGCACATAATTTAATTTTAACACACCTTAAGATTTGATAAAATAATAGATAATACAAAACTCATTTTCTTTTTACTTATATTTTATTCCTTATGTTGTCTTTGTTATATTATTATTAAACAATCTTTATATACAAGCATAACATAATAAAGTAGGTTAGCCGAGAAAAAAAGGCAAAAACAACTCGCCTGGGAAGAAGGGGGAGTAAAAAGAGGTGTCTTATTTTTTAAAAATATTATATTTTTTATTATCCTATGTTTTCTATTATTTCAACAGGAATCTGATAATTAGATATTTTTGTATTTATATTTGTTTTTTTATTTTTATATTTGCCGCTTGGTTTTCCATTCATAATTTCTTCCTTGCCTTTTGCATATAAAGCTAATCTATGGATCATACCTCTTAGCTTTTCTAAACTATAACTTGTTTTTTTAATCATGTAATTATATTTTTCAGAATAAATAGTTATACCTTTATCTTCAGTTTCTTCAAGTAAATCTAACATCCTTAAATGGTCTTCTAAACTATCTTTTTGTATTTTTATATGTACTTCTTTTTTTGATTTTTTTATATTTATTCTGGCTTTATTTAGATTATTATTTAATAATAAATAAGATAAACTATTGTTTCTCATTTTAAATTATTATATTTTATTATCATATTTTTTATTATCATATTTTTTATTATTTTGTTAATATTCTTATTATATCATTATCTTTTAATTTATAATCTTTTGCTAATCTTTTATGGGTCCGAGCATCAATTGCAGAAATAAATGCATTACCTATGTCGGTATGAATTGCAAAAGCTAAATCTAAGGCTGTTGATTCTTCTGGCATGAGCAAAGCATCTGGAAGGATATTATTATTTTTATCTGTAAAATGGTTTTCGTTTTCAACAGGATAAACTACAATATATTTGAGAAGAGCAAATACTGCATTATTAAGACAATTTTGAATTCCTGTCCCTCCAGCAGATTTTGTAAGAATTTTGTTTTTTATAAAATCAAGAGCTTTCTTCTGTTTTTCATTTAAATTTTCTGTTTTTATTTTAAAATCTCTTTCTCCTGGAATATAATCTATTTTCTTATCTCTGGCAGCTTCTCTTAATGCTAATTCAGATTCAGCTGAGCATCCGACAATATGTGCTTGGGGAAAATCTGCTCTCAATTTCCTGTGATTATCTAGGGCATTAGGCATATCTATTTTATTAGTTGCTATTATCATTGGCTTGCTTAATATTCTAAGTTTTCTTACAAAATTTAAAAGCTGGTCATCTGTCCATTCACTGAACTTTTCATTTAGATTAAGATTTCTAATGGTTTCTTTTATCATTTCTTCATTAATTTTAAGACCAGAAAATTGTTCAGCAAGAACTTCAACAGGTTTAGTTTCTGTTGTTCGTATTTTTCTTATAAGGTTTTTCCAATTTTCACTTATTATATTATAAAACCATTTATCTAGTTCATCTTCTAAAAATTTTATATCATAAGAAGGGTCATAATCTTTTGTTGGCTTGCCTTCTTCGTTTGTTGTTCCACTAATATCAATAACATGAATAAGAACATCGGCCTGCCTTAAATCATCTAGAAATTTATTTCCTAAACCTTTTCCTTGGTGGGCTCCTGGAACCAATCCCGCAACATCAAGGAGTTTTATTGGAATAAATCTCCAACCATTAAGACAAAAACCGTGGTTTGGCTTGCATTTCAGCTTAAGCTCTTGTTCTGGACATTTTACTTTTACGAAACCAATACCTTCATTAGCTTTTATAGTTGTAAAAGGATAAGGAGCTATGGCTACTTCTGCCAAAGTCGCTGCTTTAAAAAAAGTGCTTTTTCCAACATTTGGTTTTCCTACAATACCTATTAACATAATGAACTTAATAATAGAATAAATTTAAATATTACTATAATGCTCTAATATTATAAGTTAAAAGAGAAAGAAAAGAGAAAGAAAAAAAGAGAGAAAAGAGGGAAACAAATGCCGCATGCAAATCATCATAGTTTTTTTCATTATTTTTTGAATCGTGAACTCAGTGAAATTTATATTACAGTAGCCCTAAAATCTTTTGCATTGGCTTTAATTGCTATTTTCATCCCAATTTATTTATTTCAAAAAGGTTTTTCTTTAAATGAAATCTTTTTGTTTTTTGCCATCTTATCTGCCGCATTTGCTTTTTTTTCCTTTTTTGCAACCAAACTTTCAACAAAAATAGGAATTAAACATAGTATTCTTATTTCAATGCCTTTTTTAATTGCATTTTATTTTATGTTACAATTTATTTCATTAAAGGGATTTTTTTATCTTACACCAATAATTGGGGGAATCCACGGTTCTATGTTTTGGATTAATTACCATCTGGATTTTGCCAGATTCAGTTCAAAAAAAATTAGAACACAACAAATTAGTGGTTGTATGATTCTTTCTTTAATTCTTGCTGTTTTAGGCCCTGTTATAGGGGGCTTAATTTTATTATATTTAAATTTTAATTTTTTATTTATTTTAGTTTCTGTAATATTATTAATTGCAACAATTCCTTTATTTATGTCAAAAGAAACTTATATTCATAAAAGTTTTTCATTTAAACAGATTAAGATTGTTCTAAAAAAATTAGGGCCAAAAGGAATTATTGGTTTTGTTGGTTTTGGTATGACTTTGGCTTCAGCTCTTATTTGGCCTTTATTTATGTTTATGATTATTAAAACATATTTGAATGTTGGTGCTTTAACAACCGTGGCTTTGTTTACAGGAATAATCTCCACTTTTTTTGTTGGAAAATTATCAGACAAATTTGGTAAAGATAAAATTTTAGGGATGGGTTCGTTTCTTTCTTCTATTATGTGGTTCATTATAATTTTTGTTAAAACAACTTTTCATATTCTTGGCATAAATATTTTTCTCGGAATAACTGCCCCAGCATCAGGTGGAGGGCCTGCTTTTGATGCTATTAATTATGATATTGCAAAAAGAAAACATATAGCAGAGATAATATTTATTCGTGAAACAACTATACGCGCCTCTTTAACATTGTTATTATTGTTCTTCTTCTTTTTTGCTAATTTAAAACTTGTATTTATTTTTGGAGCAATAGGGTCTTTATTTATCCTTATTTTTTCATCTCTTAAAAAAAAGATTTAATAAGATTTAAAAAATAAAAAAACTTCTTTTAATTGGGTCCGTAGCTCAGTCTGGTTTAGAGCACTGGTCTTATATGGCCGCAATCCATTCAAGAAGATTGTTTTAACTCTAAGAAAGCCAGGGGTCTTGGGTTCAAATCCCAACGGGCCCATTCTTTTCTTTTGATTTTTTTTGTTTTTTATTTTTTTATTTTTGTCATCTTATAATAATAAAATTTATATATGGTTTTTTCTTTGTTTTTCTGGCTAAGGGAAAATGGAAATAGATAAAGTAAAATATCTTAAGTATCATTATGAGAATTTTCTTAAAATAAATCTGCCCATATTTCTTCAACAAAAAATACCAGATGAAAATTTTTCAAGGCACCTTTTTTCTGTTGAAAAATATACTACTTTAATTCTAAGAGAAAGGGGATTTACTGAAAAAAATGAATTTTTCTATTTACTTAAAATTGCTGCTTTAGCACATGATATTGGAAAGATTAAATGTGATCCTAAGATTATAGCTAAAAAAGAAAAATTAACACCAGAAGAATTTGAACAAGTTAAAAAACATCCAAAAGATGGTTATGATTATATTAAAAAAGAACAGCCAGAATTAAATTATCGAATAGTATTAAATGGTGTTTTATATCATCATGAAAACTGGGATGGTTCTGGTTATCCTTATAGAGCAAAAGCCCACGAAATTCCTTTTGAAGCAAGAATCCTAAGAATTGCTGATTCTGTTGCAGCAATGAATGGTTTTAGACCTTATGAAGAAACAAAAAATCTTGAACGAATTATAGGGGAATTAATAGAATTAAGGAATAAATGGTATGATCCTGAATTGGTTGATGTTTCTGTTAGAGCATTTGAAAAAAATAGCAAATTATTTTCTATTCCTAAATAATGTTTTTAAACTCTGTTTTTCTAACATAACTATGCCCCTGTGGTGTAGCGGCCAAGCATCGTGCCCTTTCGAGGCTCTGACCCGAGTTCGAATCTCGGCAGGGGCATT
>CAZBLY010000007.1:0-16475 GCA_964493265.1 Candidatus Woesearchaeota archaeon | reverse complement strand
CGGCAGGGGCATTTTTTAGAAATGTTTAAATAATTCTAAAAATTTTTAATAATAAATGAAAGGGAAAAACTATCTAATTATTATAATAATCTTAGCAGTGATAGTTATATTTTTGTTAGTTTATTTTGTTTTTCTTAGAACTAAAGATCTTGCTGCAGAAAAAGTACAAGTACAAACACAAGTAGACGAACTTATTGCAGATTATCCTGTTTTAAATAAAAGTGAATGTAATTTAAAAGATTTTGGAACTAAATTTATAGTTGAATGTAAACCGGCTTTTTTAGGCTCCGGAGTTAGTGATGTAGAAATAGAAGGAAATAAGATAACAATATGTAGACATGATTTTTGCAATACTTATGATTATCCTACCACATATATAAGAAAATCAGAAGAGTTGGTTCTTGTTAGTGAAGGTCCTATTTTTCATTTTTATAGGTCTGCTGTTGGTCCATTCTGGGAAGATACTATAGAAAATGTAGTTATGACTAAGCAAGAAGAAGAAAAATTTTGGGAAATGTCTGAAGATAGATGTAATAGATATGAAAATGAAAGGGTAAGAGAAACCTGCTTTTCCTGCTTAACAGAACCATCAATATGCTAAACCTTAATTTTAAAATGTTAAATCTAGATCAAGACACAAGATTAATCAAATTAGCAAGGAAATCTATAGAATCCCATTTTTCTGGTCAAAAATTTGATTTTGAAGATGAGAAAAAAGAATTTAATAAAAAACTGGGGGTTTTTGTTACAATAAATAAATTTCCTTCTCATGAACTTCGAGGATGTATAGGTTTTCCTTATCCAACAAAAATTCTTGCTGAAGCTGTTGTTGCATCTTCTAAACACGCAGCATTTAGTGATCCAAGATTTGCTCCTTTAGATAAAAAAGATCTTGATAAAATTGTTATTGAGATTTCAGTTTTAACAGAACCAAAAGAAATTAAAATTAAAGGACAGGCTATTTTACAAGAAATTAAAATTGGCAGAGATGGTTTGATTATTCAATTTTCTGATTATTCTGGTTTATTGTTGCCTCAAGTTGCTCCAGAACAAAAATGGAATGTTCTTGAATTTTTGCGTGGAACTTGTATTAAAGCTGGTCTGCCTTCTGAAATATGGCTTAATCCAGTATGCAAGATTTTTAAATTTCAAGCCCAAATTTTTTCTGAAAAAGAACCTAATGGAAAGATTGAAAAACAAAGCTAAAAACTAAAAAAATTAATCTTTATTAAAACTAACTTTATAACAATTAATCCTATTGTAGGCTTTCATATATTTTTCATGGTCTTTAATTTTTGCAAGATCGCTGGTTTCAAGCATAATTCTATTTAATGCATTGACTAATTTTTCTTTAATGTCTTCGTGATTTTCAATTTCAGCCATCTGTGTTCCTGCAACTTTTTTAAGGTCATCTAAAATCATAAGAATAAAATTAATTATATTATCTCCAATTATAAATTTCCTAAATAACTTGCCACTAGTTCTTAGGTTTTCAATTTTTATAGTATAATTAAAAGAAGTATTCAGAATCTTCTTTCCTAAATTAAGATTTTCCACCCTAAATTCATCTATTGAAATTTTTGGTGGAATAATTTCTTTCATATCTTTTTGATAGATTTTATTTTTATAAACCTTGCGCTCTTGTTTTATATAATAATAGCTTATAATAAAACTTATTAATGTTTTTAATCTAGTTTGTTCATGAAAATCTCAAGTGGCTCTCGTGATTTGGATGAATGGCTTAAAGGGGGTTATGATAAAGATATTATAACAACTCTTTATGGGCCAGCTGGAAGTGGGAAAACAAATTTATGTCTTATTGCAGCAGCCTATATGGCAAGAGATAAGAAGGTTATTTTTATTGATACTGAAGGGAGTTTTAGTACAGAAAGATTGAGTCAATTGATTACCCCAGAAATAATGGAAAATATTTTTTTGCTTAAAGCCACAAATTTTGCTGAGCAACGCGAATCATTTAATAAACTTCTTGATTTGATTAAAGAAGATATTGGCTTGATTATTGTTGATAGTATGGTTATGCTTTATCGTCTTGAACTTGGAGAGGCAACTCAGGAAAAAGATGAGGATAAAATAAGTATAATCAATAAAAGTCTTGTCAGGCAGATGAGAATTTTAAATGAGATTGCAAGAAAAAAACAAATTCCTATACTTGTAACAGATCAGGTTTATGCTAAATTTCTTTCTAGAGAGGATTTTGAAGCTGGCAAGCCAAAACCCGTAGTTATGGTTGGTGGAGATATTATGAAATATTGGAGTAAATGCGTTATTGAATTGCAAAATTTAGGCACAAATAGAAAAAAAGCAATCCTTAGAAAACATAGGTCTCTTCCTGAAAAAGAATTTATTTTTGCTATCCATAATAAAGGGATTTTAAAAGAAAGGCCTCGTCGTTTCAAGTTGTTTTGAAATTAGAGATTAAAAATTAAAAATGGAAGAATTTTTAGATATAAAATCATTTAAAAAATTTAATGAATTTTATAATGCCTACAAATCTTTTGATATAAAGACATTATGGGTTTGTTCTGAAGAGCTTGGAGAATATATTGGAAATTGTTTTACAAAAGAATCTGAAAGTCAAAAATTTAATTCACAACTTTTTGATTATGTTTTAGAATCTTTAGCAATTTCTAAAGTAATAAAAGAAAAATCTCTTTTAGAAAAAATTGATTTGTTGGTTGAATTAAAGAAAAATGTAGAAGCCTGTATTTATGGTAGAGAAAATGCTTTAAATGATAAAGAGAGGGAAATTTCAGAAAAAGGTTATAAGAATTCTATAAAACAAATAGAATTTTTTATATATGAGTATTTTAGAGAAGGCAGATTTCCACTATAGAACTATTTTTTCTTCTTAGTTTTTCTCTTTTTTGTCTTCTTAATCTTTTTTTTAGTTTTCTTGGTCTTCTTTGCTTTCTTGATTTTTTTCTTCTTTTTTGTTTTTGTCTTTATTTTTTTTATTTCTGTCTTTTTTTCTGTTGTTTCAGTTTTTTTATAACATTTAGGATTCATACAAAATTCCCATGGGGGTCTGCCTTTTTTAATTAATTTTAGTCTAGGAAGACCACACTTACATTTTTTTTCTGTTACTTGAATCAAACCATATTGGGGAAGAGGAAAAGTTGTCTTGCATTTAGGATATCTATCACAAGCGGCAAATCTTTTACCCCTTCTACTTCTTAAGATAATTAAATGACCTTTCTTGCATACTGGGCAAAGACAGAGAGTGCTGGCTTTCTTTTTTATTTTTTCAATTTCTTTATATGATTTTAAAAGTTCTTCTCCTATCTCTTTTTCATGTTTTTTGAATTGTTCTGAAATCTTTATTAGAAGTTTTTTTGCTTCTTCTAGAATTTTCTCTTTTTCTTGAATCACCTTTTCTTGTGATTTTTCTTTCCTTATAATTTCCATTTCTTCTTCAAATTTTCTTGTAAGTTTTTCATCAAGAATCATAGGGCAGTTTTTTTCTAAGCTGATTGAGACAGACATTCCAAGTTTTGTTGCTTGTATTAGTCTTCCAGTAATATAATTTCTTTTATATAACGTATCAATAATATTGGCTCTGGTTGCTTTGGTTCCAAGATTTCTTTTTTCAAGTTCTGCAATAAGACTTGATGCAGAATATCGTCTTGGTGGTTGGGTCTCTTTTTCTTCAGTCCTAACATTAAGAACCTTTACCTTGTCATTCAAATCTAGAATTTCTTTTATATTAATTTTTGTAGGATATATATTCAACCATCCTTTTTCAAGAATCTGCTTTCCTTCTGCATAAAATTCATATTTTTCTATTTTAACAACAACTTTTTTATTTTCAATTATGGCGCTTTCTCCAAAACATGCAAGAAAACGTTTTAAAATCAGATTATAAACTTGGTTTTCTACCTGATTTAATTTTTTTGAGTGTTCGCCTGTTGGATAAATAGCCGGATGTGCCGGATCACTTTTTTTACCTTGTCTTGGAAATTGTTTTTTAACATTTTTTGTAAGTTTTGGAAATAATTTATCAAGTTTATTTAGAATTCTTTTATAACCAATTGTTGGAGGGAGTTTCTGACTGCTAGTTCTTGGATAACTGATAAGTCCTCTAAGATATAATTTTTGGGCTATTGCAAGTGTTTGAGCAGGAGTAAAACCATAAAATTTGTAAGCTTCTATTTGAAGTGTTGTAAGATCAAAAGCAGGCCATGGCCACATTTCTTGTTTCTCTTTTTTTGTTTCAGCCTTTCCTTCTTTATCTTTAAGTTTTTCAAAAGCTTTGGTTTCTTTTTTATTTGTGATATTTTTTGGATATTTAACTTCTAATTCATGTTTATTTTTAACAAGCAAAAAAACTTGCCAATAAGGTTCTGGTTTGAATGCTTGAATTTCTTTTTCTTTTTTAACAATTAAATTAAGAGTTGGGCCCTGAACTCTACCTGTACTCAAAATTTTAAAAGCGCCGGCTTTTTTCATAGCTTGCATTAATGCTCTACTTAAATTAATGCCATAAAACCAGTCCAAATAATGTCTTGTTTCTCCAGCATAAGCTTGTCCATAGTCAATATTTTTCATGATATTTTTATAAGATTCAATCAAATCTGGTTTTGTGAGTGTTGAAAATTTCATTCTTTTTGCATTTTTAGCATCACATAAAAATCGCAGGGCATTAAAACCTATGAGCTCCCCTTCAATATCATAATCACATGCAACAATGAAATCAGAAGCATTTTTTGAGAAGTGTAAAATAGTATTAATATATTTTCTAACAAAACTAGCATAAGGTTTCCATTCAATGTCAAAAACAGGCCATTCCTTGCTTTGGGTTTTTTGAACAAGACCAAAAAGATGACCAACAGCACTAACAATAATAAATTTTTTTCCATCTCTATTTAATTCCCAATAAGGAACGCTAAAAAAGTTTCTCTTTACCGGAGCTATTTCAGCAAGAGCATAAGCCATTTTCATAGAGGCTTGCGGTTTCTCACAAATAATTAAAGTATAATCTTTTAATTCTTGTAATTCAGATTCAGGTTTTTCAGATTGTTTAGATTTAGCCATGGCAATTTAGAAAAATCAATAGTTATAAAGTTTTTCTATTTTTCTAAAAGTTTTAAACTATCAAGTATAACACCTAATGAATCTCTCACTTTTTTGTATTTTGAACTATTTACTATTCTACCTTCTTCATAATAAAAATCAAGGGCGGTTTTTTGATAATCAACTTTTTCAAGAACAGGATTTTTATAAACTCCAGTATAGGTAAAAGGTCCATTTAATATTTCTTTTATAGTTTTTGCTGGTAACTTTTCTGTTTTTATTTGGCCTTTTTTAGCGCAAGAGATTCCAAACAAAATAACCAATGATAAAATTATATTCCTTAGCCCATTCATTGATATACTAAGAATTTATTTTTTATATAGATTATTGCACACGATTATATCTTACTCAATATAATGCTATTAATATCATCTATGAGCAAACCAAAAGACAAACTTATTTTTATCTTTTTTATCAAAACGACAGAAACCAAACCTCTCAAATTGAATTATATCTCCAATTTTTAATTTTCTGATGTCAGGCTCAGCAAGACCTTTGATTATTTTTGCATCTGGCATTAATATTTCGGTCTTAATGAGATTTTTTTGAATAGGAAGCCAATGAATAAGTTTAGCCCCAAAATTTAGATCGTGTTTTCTTGACAGGAATTTAAAATCAGAAAAATTAAAGAGATTCATTAGTCTATATGGTTTTCTTTTTTTGATTTTTTTGTAATCTTCTGTTGTTATATAAAAATTTTGGCCTGTTTCAAAAATTCTGTGGCCTCGTTTAGGATGATCTGGATGCAATTCTAGTTTTGTTTTTATTTTTGGCGCATTCTTGATTGTAATTTTTTTTGGATTGGCTACAAAAAAGAATCTGTTGCTTGTTTCAATAATTTTTTTATTTTCTTTATATAAAGCCTCTATTGGGACTTTAATCTCTGTTTGAGTTACTCCAAACTGTAAGATAAAATTTCTTATTGCTTCTGGTTTAAATCCTCTTCTTTCAAGAGATTGTAATGACCAAGTTCGAGGATCATCCCAGCCAATATATCTTCCTGTTTTAACTTCTTTTTGTGATTTACTCTTGCTTAATTTGGCTCCTTCAAATTGTAATAATCCTGTATGAATAAATTCAGGATATTTCCAACCAAAAATATCAAAAATATATTTTTCCATGTCAGTTTCAATCATTAATTCTTTTCCCCGAAGAATGTGGGTGATGCCAAGAAGTTTGTCATCTACTGCCCAGCTTATTTCTAGAAGAGGCCATACTTTGTATTTCTTTTTTGTTTTTGGATGCTCTCTTTTACTGATTCTAAAAAGAACTCTATCACGAAAAGCAGGATTTTTATGTTTCATATCTGTCTTGATTCTAAGCGTGGCTTTATGTTCTTCATATTTTCCTTTTAACATTTCTTTCCAATACTTGAGATTTTCTTTTGGTTTTGTATTTCTATGCTTACATTCAATTCCTTTGATTCTATTTTTATGTAAGGTTTCAGAATCACAAAAACAAACATATGCTTTATTTTTTTTGATTAATTCCTCTGCATATTTATAATATAATTTAAGGCGGTCAGATTTGTAAATTACTGGTTTTTTATAATTGATTTCAAGCCAGTCAGAACCTTTTGTAATGAGTTCATAAGCTTCTTTAATTAATTGTTTTTCTTCACTTCCAATAGTGTCATCAATAACAAGAAAAAGTTTTCCGCCATATTCTTTTACATATTCGTCATTAAGAATTATAGGACGGGCATTTCCAATATGTAATGGCCCGCTTGGATAAGGAGCAAATCTCATTACAACTTTGCCTTTTATTGCATTAGATAAAGTTGGAAGACCAACTCTTTCTTTTCTTCGCTTTACTAATTTACTTAGTTCATTAAATTTTTTTTCTTGATCTAATCTGCTTAATACATTAACTTGTTTGACTATTTTTTGAATTGTTGGAATAATTGATTTTATTTGTTCTTTTTTCAGCCCTTCTTGAAAAAGTTTTGGAAGAACAGATCCCACTTGTGCTTTGCTATCATGATTTAATGCGTTCTTTAAAGCATAAGCAAGAATCTTTTTTTCACTTATTTTTATTTTTGTATTTGTCTTTGCCTCTTTTATCATATTAGTTTAAAGTTTGGTGGCTTTAAATATTTATTTTACCATACTAATATAATTTTATATAGGTATTATATAATGTTTGAGTTTAGGCTAGAACAGTATTCTAACGACAAAGTTGCTCAAAAATTAATAGAAACTGAAAAATTTAATCTAACCTGGATCTAATCCAGAAATATCTTCTAATTCTACTTTGTAAGTTTCTGGTTCATTAGATGCTGGTTTAAATGAATAACCTCTCCAGTAATCTGTCTGATGTACTTTTCTTATATTCCTAGATACTTGGTATTTGCCTAGAACAGAATTAGCATTCCTTACTAATCCAGAATCTATTAGGGCTTTTACAATATTCTCACGAGTTATTGTTCCTTCTATATCTCCAATTCCCAGTTTTTTTTCTTTTTGTAATCCAAGATCTCCTTGGACTAATCTATTGATAAATGCTTGTTCTTTTTGATATTTTCTTAATTCCCTTGAAGAACTGGATAAAGTTGTAACAAATTCATCTGAAGTGTTAAAACACCCCACCAAATCTTTTTCCAATATTTTAGTTTTTATATAATTAATATGAATTTAGTCTTTATAAATCTTTCGGTTATTTACTACTTAACAGTTAATATAAATTTATATTTATATTTTTAATTATTTTAGGGCTTCTTGATTATTGCCCAAATTAGAATTATAACACCAACAAGATTGGCTATATCTGCTAAATTGAAAGCAGGAAAAGCTGGCCAGAAAGCGAAGCCAATAAAATCAATAACATAACCATAATAAATTCTGTCAAAAACATTTGAGAGAGTTCCTGCAAACAATAATGAAAGACCAAAATCTATAAGTGTGAATTTTTTATTTTGAAAATAAAAAAAAGCTGCAAAAAACATTACAAAAACTGCTATTGTTATTAAAAGGATTCTTGTCCAGCCAAAATTATTAAGAAGACTAAAAGCTGCCCCATAATTTATTGATTGTTTTATACAGAAAATAAAACAAGCTTGTATAAATGATGAAAGATATTTTGTATATCTATCAAGAATAAAAATAAAACATACAATTGCTATAAAAAAGAAAAATTTATTTACATTATTATTTTTGGTTTTGATTTTCTTACTTTTTGTTTTGGTTCTCTTTTTTGGCATTTTTAATTTAGCGTTTTGGTTGATGTTTTAGTTATTTTTTAGTATTTTAAGTCAATCCTTCTTTCAATTCTCTCAATTTTTCTTTCTAAAAGTTCAAATCTGCTTGCGAGATGATCAATTCTTTTATGAATCCTTTCCATCTTTTCAAAACTTTGTCCTGAAACTGCTACTTTTGTTTGTTCATCTTCTGTTTTATTTGCTGCACTAGCTAATGCACCTAAAAAATTAACATCATTTCCAGTTTGTGTTGTTCCTGTTGTGGTTAAAGGACTTGCTGATTCTTTTATCATTCTGTCTTTTTCTCTTAGTTCATTAAGTTTACCAAGATCAATTACCGCCATGTTTTCTACCTTTTTTTTCCTAAATATTTTTCTAAAAACCATAATATTTTTATGGATGAAGATTTTTTAAATCTTTGTCTTTAACCTTTCATGTGTTTTTTAAAATATTCCCAAGGAATTAAAATTATCAAAAACCAAATAATTAAACAACCGAGTTCTTCTATAGGAATATTAAATCCTAAATATATACCAGAAATAGTTGCTGGTGGAATTACCCACCATCTGCCAATAGCCATGATTTCTATTATATACCAAAATATAATACCAGATGCCCAGAAAATAGCCTTTCTTTTAGTTGGCTTAAGAACATCAGTCTTGAGAAAGTAATCTAAGAGAGCAAGGACTATAAGCACCACTATAGCAGTAATTGTATATTCCATCATTTTTTCTTTTTCCTCCCAAACTTAATTTTTTTGCATCTTTCCCAGACAGCAACAACTATAATTGTTGCTACCACATAACTAAGGGCATCCTCAAAATAAACGGGATGCAAAGAAAATGGGATATAAGTAAAACCAGGATCCCACCAATGTCTTGCATAACCCCATATCCCAAAAAATTCACATACAAAAAATGAAATAATTACTACTAATAGCAATATTCCTTTATTCTTACTAAACAAACCAAGTTTGCGTTTTTTATTTAGAATAATTGCTATTACAAGCATAACGATATTGAAAATTAAAAATTCTCCAATCATAT
This sequence comes from Candidatus Woesearchaeota archaeon, assembly GCA_964493265.1. Classification (GTDB taxonomy): domain Archaea; phylum Nanobdellota; class Nanobdellia; order Pacearchaeales; family UBA284; genus DAOWHW01. Next base: position 7,142 of record CAZBLY010000007.1, on the reverse strand, counting down.
TAAAAATATATAAATTATATTTAAATAGTTTTCTTTACCGAAAGTAATAAAAATCAATCTTGCTTAGTTTTTTAATGTCAGAAGAAGAAAAGAGGTTAGATATATCTGAGATTATAGCTAAAATAAATCCCCATTATGATAAACCGATATGGGAACACACCCTTATTTATGATAGCACTTCTGAACAACTTGAACCCATTTATTTTTGGATTCTTGATTTTGTTAATGATTTATTTAATAAGGATGTAACAAAAATAATTGATAATTTTTCCGCATCTCCTGGCTCTGGTTATTTTGGTGAGCTAGGTCAAAAAGCAAAAATAATGCAAGAAGAAGGAATGAAAATTTTAAATGTTGTAAATAGTGTTATTAAATCAGTAATTAATATACTTTATTCTCTTAAAGAATTTGAAATCAGGCTTGATCAATATGATCTTGCACAAAGTAAAAATGCTAGAGATCACGAATCTGGTGTTCTTGGTTTAAAACAAATTTGGATGGATAAAGTAGATATACAAAGAGGCAATACTAGCATTAAAGGTATGGCTTCACAATTTATGTATGCTACCCTTATAGATGCTTTTATGGCAGTAAAAAGGCTATCAGATGTTGATAGATTAGATTTAAATGACAGGGTTAAAAGAATCCTTAAACCAAGGGTGGCTGAATTTTTTGTTTGGAAAGAAAAAAGTGAAAAAGAGCTTCGTAAGAGATTTGAAATTGAAAAGAGTTATTTGAAAACTCAGGTTAATTCTTTAAGACTTTATTCAAGATGGGCAAAACCTTATCTTAGGGCTGCTGAAGAATTAATGATGAAAGGAAGAAGTAGAGAACCAGCTCTTGTTAAGGCATTTAATACAATTCTTTTGGAATTAACTATTCTTGGTAAAAGTACAATTAATATAGTTAAAGAGGTTGATTTAGAAAATCTTCCAAAATCTTTTAGAAATTTAAAACTAAAACGAAAGTATTATAGTTGTGTTTTTATTGATTTTGTTTTCAGAGGGATTCCTAGTAGAAGCCCACAAGGACATTACATTTTTGGCGGTCGTACAGAAGTTAATTTTAAAGCTTATTCATTAAATGAAGATGAAATGAAAGTTTTTGAAAAAGAACTTGATAAAGAAGATTTTAGAGATGCTTTAAGATTAACAGAAATTGTAACAGAAGAAACCTTTAATCAAATAATTGAAGATATAGAACATTTTATAGATACAGGGAAGAAAGAAAAAGAGACAAAACAAAAAAAACCTGAAAAAAAGAAAAAAGAACCAGAATTAGGTAAAATTCGTAAAGATAATTTTGAGGAATCTGTAATTAGAGCTCTTTCAGAAAGAACTTCAGCTGCCTTTTGCTATAAAATTTACGATATTTATAAAAAATCACATGGAATGCCCAGCATTACTGAACCAGATTGGCAACTTCCAGAAAAATGGCGTATTCCTAAATAATAATAATAATAATAATAATAAATGAGAATGAAAAATGGATGAAGATAAAGAAAAAGAAAATAATAAAGAAGAAAACAATGAAGAAAATAAAGAAGAGGAAGAAAAGGAAAAAAAGGAAAAAGAAAAAAAGAAAGAAAGAAGAAAAGAAATAATTGATGAAACACCCTTTAGGCAAGGATTTGAAACTAGTGCTGAACATACTGCTCTAATATCAGAACCAGAAAGAGAAATTAGAGGGCAAAAATTAGAAGATTCCTTAGCTAGTGTAGAAATTAAAAAACCATTTGAAGAGAAAGAAAAAGAAAAAAGAGAATTTCAATATGCTCCTGTTTATGAAGAAAAAAATAATCAAAAATATATTACAACAAGAACAGAGATATTTGAAGCGAGAAAAACCGATTTTGAACCAGTAACAACTGCCCCTATTAGAGAAATTAGAGAATTAAAAAATCCTTTGGCTAGAGAAGTAAAAATAAGTCATGGTCGCTATGATGAAGTTATTAAATATGAAAAAGCTGAAAGAGAAGATGATACTCCGGTTACTTTTGGACCAGAATTTAAATATCCTGAAAAGAAAATTAAAAAATATAAAACAAAATATTAGATTAAATAAATAAAAATTAAATGGCTACTTATAATTTGCCTAAATCTTATGAAACTCTTTATTCTGGAAGTTATGGTCCTCTTGATCCTAACTATGGCCCTCTTTTTACTGGTTATAGGCTTCAACCATCTCAGCTTGGTATGACTACAGATCCTAGAACAGCAAATGTTATTGGAGAAGTTACAACAAAATTAAGCCAGGGTTTGAAAACCTTTGAAGTTGGAGCTATAAGTGCGCAAGTTTTTGAATCTATTCCAAAACAACATTGGAAAGAAGTAGAAAGAATAGGAAAATTGACTGGTGTGGATTTTACAATGCATGCTCCAATAATTGATCCTGCTGGCTTTACAAAAGATGGATGGAATGAATCTTATAGACAACAAGCAGAACATCAGTTTAAAAATGTTATAGAAAAAGCACATGAATTAAGTCCTAAAGGAAATATTCCTGTTACTATTCATGCAACAGGGGGAGTTCCATCAACAGAATGGATGCCTATTGAAGGCAAACCAGAAAAAAAGATTATGTATGTTGTTAATCGCGATACAGGACAAATTTCACCAGTAGAAAGAGAAGATAGATTTTTTCCATATTATCCTGAAGAAAAAAAAGAAGAGAGATTAATAACAACAGAAGATGCCCTTAGAATGAGAAACCATACAGATTGGGATGGTCATATTCTTCCACTTATTCAATATAAAAAAGAAGCAGATGTTCTTTTCAAAAATGCTTGGCCAGTAATACAACCAAAATGGAAAGAAATAAAAGAAAAAGAAGCAAGAGGAGAAAAAGTAGAAATTGAACCAGAATTGCAGCCTTTTTTCAATCAATTTCAGATGGCTCAAAACTATTATAGTGAAATTGAAAAGCATTTAGGAGTTCTTTATGATAGAGCTTATAAATATGCGCCAGAAGATCAAAAAGGAAAAGTTAGGGAATTTATAAAGCAAAAATCTAAAATTTTTGAACAATTACCAAGATTACAAATGACTAACCCATCAAAAGCAACAGCAGTTTATCATGATTTGATTGAATCATTACGTGTAATACCTCCAGAAACTTATGTTCCTGCAGAAACTTTTTGTCTTGATAAGAGCAAAAACACTATTGCAAATGTGGCTCTTCATGCTTATAAAAAATTCAAAAATAAATCTCCAATAGTTTCTATAGAAAATGTTTTTCCTAATAGTGTTTTTGGAAGGGCTGAAGAACTTAGCCATCTTATTAAAGAAAGTAGAAAAACTTTTGTTGATAAAGCAGTAAAAACAGGTATTAGCCATGGAGAAGCAGAAAGAGCAGCTGAAAAATTAATTGGAACAACTTGGGATGTAAGTCATATTAATATGTTAAGAAAATATGGCTTTTCTAAAAAAGATATTGTTAAGGAAACTAAAAAGATTGCTCCTTTTGTAAAACACGTTCATCTTGTTGATAATTTTGGTGCAGAACATACTGAACTTCCTCCAGGAATGGGTGAAGTTCCAATCAAAGATATGTTAAAAGAATTAGAAAAAAAAGGATATAAAGGAAAAAAAATTTTAGAATATTCATCTTGGGCAGAACATTTTAAAGTAAGTCCTGTTCCTTATTCTCTTGAAGCAATGGGCTCTCCACTCTATGCAAATTATATGCAGCCTTTTTGGAATCAGGTTAGAAATGTTTATGGAATCCCTGCTGGCTATCCTGCTGGTTATGGTTTAATGTTGCCTGAACAACATTTTGCAACTTATGGCACTGGTTTTGCAGCTCTTCCTATGGAACTTGGCGGAAGCATGCAAAAAAGAGGCGAATCTTTTACAGGAACACCAATGCAATAACAATGCAGTAAATAAAAAAAAGAGTTTCATAATTTGTTTGAGAAATTGAAAGAATTAACTCTATCATAATATTAATAAAAATTATTATTAATAAAAACATATAAAAAGACTCATATTATTAATTTATTATAATATTTAATAACTAAAAGAGGAAAATAAAAAACAAAACAAAAAATGGAAAAACATTTTATCTGGGTTTTTTTCATAGTTGCTTTATTTCTAGGATTTATGGTAGGAATGGTTTATACAAATTCGCAAATTACGGGTTTTATAACACAAGAAGGATTATCAGAAGCTTCTACAGCAGTTACTCAACCAACATCATCAGAAACATCATCAGAAGCTGCAACAGAAGATGCACAAGCTGTTGAGCAAACTTTTTTTCAAAGACTTTTCGGAATAGCAAAACCCGCAACAACAACTTATGTAGATAGTGATGATGGTGCAGCTATATGGCTTTTAGGAATATGTACCGGGGCTAATGGCCAGTTCAGTGATGCTTGTATTTCTAACACACTTAGAGAATTTTATCTTGAAGGAGATAATTGTCTCTCAATGGATTATGATTGTGTTGCCTTAGGTTATGAAAGTTGTAGTAATGGTGCGTGTGTTGGTGGAGAGACTACAACACCTTTAGGAGGAATAACCCCATCAGAAGGAACTAAATTAGAAATTTATGGAGATTTAGATACTTATAAACAAGAATATAAATTAACTTTTGATGACCTTTTAGAAGTAATGAAAAACACTCAGATTTTTGCAGCAGATACTGGAAGTACATGCACAACTAAATGTAGAGCAAAAAAAGGAACTTGTGTGATGGCTTTAGCTGGTTCAGATAGCGGAACACATTTAGTCAGTTGTAATGAGATATTTGAGACAAGTGAATATTCTTATATTGACTGTTCGTGTGGTGGTGCTATAATTACGGAACCTAGAGGCGGTTCTAATGAATGTGCAAACTATTGTGCTAGCCATGGTTTAGATTTTAATGACTATACTCCTGGAGGAGTCTGTGTTTGTTGCTGGATTAACTGTAGGGAGTAATTAAATAAACTACTATGAAGTAATCAAAATAGAAAGGTTTATATCTTTCTTTTCTTTTCTTTTCTTATGAATAGAAGATTAATTTATACTTTAGCAGCTCTTGTTTTTGGAGGAGCCCTCATATTTACGAGTAAAGACAAAATATTAGAAAAAAACAATTTAATAAAATTTAATAGAAAATATCAAATAAGGGCAGAGAAATTTGAGAGAAAAACTGAAGAGAACTTTTCTAATGTTAAGGTTATAAGATCAGAGAAAGAATTAGATAGATTTTATTTAGCTTTAGAAGATAGTAATTATGTACTCGCACTTTTCTCAACTTTATCTTCCAATCAAAATCTTAACTCTTATTTTATGGATTTATCAAACAATTTTAAAGTATTTTATTTTGATGTAACTTATCCAAAATGTAAAAACATATTAAATGAAAAAGGAATTCTTAACAAACCAATCGGCCGTTTACCAACAGCAATAGTTTTCTATAATGGTAAGGAAAAAGGTCGCGTTCCATGTTTTAAGACAGAAGAGAAAGCAAGAGAGTTAGAAAAAATAATTACAACCGAAAATTTATAAACTTGATTTATCTATTTTATTTAGAAAAAGAGGTAAAAGGTGATGGTAAAGAAAAAAAGAGCAAAAATTTCTACATATAGATTAAAAGAGCCTCCAATACCTAAAATGCCTAAAGTAACAAAGGCCAGTGAAAAAGAATTTCCTTCTCTGCGAATTAAGACAGAACAAGATATAGCATATGATTTTGCCACAAAAGCTTATGAAAAGTTTGGAAAGACATTAAAATCAATTATTTTATTTGGCTCATCTGTCAAAGGAAAAATGAAAAAAGGTTCTGATATTGATATAATTATTATTCTTGATGACTGTACTATACAATGGGATGCTGAACTTATTGCTTGGTATAGAGAAGAATTAGGAAAATTAATCAAAACAAACCCTTATAGAAGACCTTTACATATTAATTCTGTGCGCTTAAGTACATGGTGGGAGGAAATGATTAGAGGGGAGCCAGTTATAATTAACATAATAAGATATGGTCAGCCTTTGATTGATTTTGGTGGTTTCTTTACGCCTCTTAAAGTTCTTTTAGCTAAAGGCAAGATTAAAAGCACGCCAGAATCTATTTATGTTATCTTACAAAGGGCTCCATTACATTTAGCAAGGACAAGAGCCGCTTTATTAAATGGTATTGAAGGTCTTTATTGGGCAATGGTTGATGCAAGCCATGCCGCACTTATCGCAGCAAAAAGAGTTCCACCAAGTCCAGAACATATTCCACAACTTCTTGATAAAACTTTTGTTAGAACAAAAATGTTAAATTCAAAATATGTTTCTTGGTATAGCCGGCTTTATGAGATTGCTCACGGCATTCTACATGGTTCGATTTCAAAAATAACAGGAAAGGATATTGATGAATGGCAAGAGAAAACAGATCTCTTTGTCAGAGAAATGGCAAAGATAATTGACAAAATAATCAGTGAAAAATAGAAATAACAAATATAAAAAAATAAAAGAAAGAAAAAAATAAAAAGAAAGAAAAAAATAAAAAAAGAAAGGAAAAAATTAAAAAATAAGTTTATTCTTTTGCTTCTTGTTCTTGTTTAGCGTATAAACTTGAAAGTGCATCATTTGTTTGTCCTGTGAATAAATTGTAGTAAAATTCTCCTTCTAGTTTTTGAGTATCAAGTGTATATACGGCTTTAAGTGCTTTTTCTGCATCTTTGTCTTTTTCAGCTAACTTTTTTAATTCTTCACAAGTAACTTTTTCATAATTCTTTAAACCTTTTAATGTATCTTCTGGAATCTTGTAGCCACTATCTACAACAGTTTTTATGACTTCTTCCACTGTTGCTTTTGCAAATGCTTCTCCATATTTTCCAGTACCATAGAAACCAATTGCTTGAACAACTCCGCCATTACTTATTCCTGTTCCATTTTGAATTCCTATTTGGGCTTCTGCTAAGGCTTGATAAATTATTGGATCTCCTTTATCTAATTGATTATCATAAAAACCTTTCATAGCTAAAAGAGATATTCCAGGATCAGATTTGGCTTTTCTAGAAGCTAAAGCAGCTGAACCATACCTAACTAAATTTTCAAGTTGGCTTTCTCTTTTTTCTTCAGTCATTTTTCTTTTTTGTTTTATATTTTATTTATTTAATTTATTATAATATCTATAGTATTTTGGGCTTTATAAACCTTTCGGTA
>CAZBLY010000006.1:0-31672 GCA_964493265.1 Candidatus Woesearchaeota archaeon | reverse complement strand
CCTTATGACATCACCAAGTATTTAAAAATTCTTTTTTAATTCTTTCAATAATTCTTTCTCATAATCTAAACCCATCCCTTGTTCTGTTAATCCTTTTTTTCTTGCTTCTTCTAATTTCTTTTCTACCACTCTTAATTTTCTTGTTATCTCAATTTCTTTCCTTCTGTGTTTCTCGTCTAACTTTTTTTGTTTCTTTCTGCCTTCTTCTCTTGCTCTTTTTTCTGTTTCAAGAATATCTTTCTTATGTTTTACGGATACTTTCTTTAATGCTTCTTGTTCTGCTTTCTTTTTTAGTTCCTGTTTTTCTTTGTCCCATTTTTTTTGTCTTTCTTTCTTTTCTTTCTGCCATTTCATTTCTCTTTCTTTAATTTGCCCTTCTTTTTTCTTAATTTGTTTTTCTAAATCTTCTTTCTTTTTCTTAAATACTTCTTCCTGTTTCTTTACAGTTTTCCAAATACCTGTAACTTTTTCAAACTTCTCTTTAGAAATATGAGAATTACATAGTGGGCATTTAAATTGTTCTGCCATATTTTTTATAGGTTTTTATTTCTTAAAAATCTTACTAAAACGCCCCCGCCGAGATTCGAACTCGGGTCGGAGCCTCGACAGGGCCCTATGCTAGACCACTACACTACGAGGGCATTAATTACATAAAATATAAAAGAAACAAATTTTTAAAGCTTTCTCATTGCTTTTTATTTTTGATATTTGCCTATTTCTTTTTTACTTTTCTGTTCTTTTTATGGAAAGGTTTGAAATGATCTACTATTAATTCAGAAAATACTGCGAAAGGCATGGCAACAATGGTTATTATTCCTATTGTTTGCCATGTTATTGCCACTCCTGTTGACGCTTTTACTGCTATAATATCTTCAATAATCCCTAAACAAACACCAATGATAAAAAATTCCAATAACCGTCCAAGTTTTATTTTCATCTTATTCTTAATTTTTCTACCTCTTTTTGACTAAATAGAAAAGCATTTATTACTTTATTAAATTTTCTCTTACCTTTTCCATATTGTATTATTGCTTGTTTTTTGTGCTTTGCATCTGAATGGGAAAGAGTTAAGGCCGCCGCAATCTCAATAATCTTTTTGTTGGATTTGCCTTCAAGAAGAGTTATTGGTCCCGGCCATATTTTAACTTCAAATACAAGGTCTTTATTTTTTGCTAAAGCCATTAATTTATTGTTTTCTTGTTCATTGCGCCCTATAATTATTTTATTATTTTTGTAACGAAAATGTCTTCCTAATTTAAGAAGTTCAATATCTCTAGGTTCAATTTTCTTTTTATGTTTGAAAAGATCTTTTAATTTAGATGCAAAAGTTTTCTCACATAAAATACAACCTCCTGCTGGTGTTGGATAGCTTATTTTATGTTTTTTAGCAAGAGCCATCTGAATTTTTCTTTGTCTACCTTGGATTGCTAATAATTTTTTTCTATTGATTAGGCCTTTTTTCTCAGCAATTGTTTCTGGTAGAAGTTTTGCGCTAAGTGGTCTAAGAAGTTTTCCTTTTAATTTGGATTCTTTTTCAGTTAGATATAATATTTTTCTTCTTTGACTCATTGGCCTTTCATTTAAAACTTCGCCTGTTGCAATAAAATCAGCTTTTTCTTTTTCCATGATTTTTTTTGCTTTTTTCAACATGAAAATTCTACAATCAATACAAGGATTTATAGCAGAACCATAACCGTATTTTGGCTTTTTTATTATTTTAATATATTCTTTAAATAATTTACCTTTTGTACAATCAATAATTTTTAGTTTTATATTTTGAGTTTGTGCAAAATTAAATGAGCAATTTGGATTGCAACATCCTGAACCAAAAGGGAATAAGAAAAATAGGGCCATTATATTTATTTTTTGATCTTGCAAAAGTTTAATTGCAAGTCTTGAATCAAGGCCTCCTGAAAAAAGAACTATGGCTTTTATTTTCATTTTCTTTTTTTCTTTATTTTTCATTTTTTCTTTTGATAATTTTTTATAGCTAATCTTAGAGCATCAGCAGCCAGATTTGAGCAATGCATTTTAATTGGTGGCAGGCCCTTCAATGAAGTGGCTATATCATCTCTTGTAATTTTTTTTGCTTCTTCTAAAGTTTTTCCTTTTGCAAGTTCAGTTATCATTGATGATGTTGCAATTGCAGCAGCGCAACCAAGAGTTTTGAATTTTACATCTTTAATATGTTCTTTTTGTTTGCCTTTTATTTTCTTTTTTCCAACTTTAATAAAAACCCACATTACATCACCGCAAATAGGATTTCCTACCTTACCTATACCATCAGCATTTTTTAGTTTTCCAACATTTTTTGGATGCATAAAATGCTGCATAACTTTCTTACTATATTTGAAGGACATTTTTTAATTTATTATTTTTTAGATTTTTAAAAATATAATTCGCTTTTTCTTTTTTTAATTGTTTTTTTGAATGGTATCCCGTAAGAACAGCAATTGTTAATGCTCCAACAGCCTTTCCAGCCCCTATATCATGAATAGAATCTCCTATAACAATTATTTTTTTAAATCTTTTTTGCTTTGTTTCTTTTCTTGCTTTATTAACAGCTTTTTTCATTAATTTTATTCTATTTGTTTTATGTTCGCCAGTAATGAGAAAATGAAAATTCTTTAGTAAACCTATTTTTTTAAGAATATTTTGCGCAATTCTTTCTGAATCCCCTGTTAAAACAATTAGAAAATTATTTTTATTTTTAGAGAGCTCTTTTATTAATTTATATGCTCCTGGCAAAAGAAATTTTTTGCTATTTTTTGGGGCAATTGAAATAAAAATCCTATCATATAATTTAATAGCTTTTGGAATTTTTGTTTTTATCTTATTTTTATTTATTTTTTTTAATTTAGCCAATGTAGTCAAATTTTTTTTAATAGTATTTCCTACAAAATCAATTTCATTAAGCCAAGCATCAATCCCAAAAACTTTTTTTAGAGTTATATTGGTAGCTTTATTGTGAAATTTAAATAATTCTATGATTGTTTCATCTAAATCAAAAATAATAAGTTTTGTCTTCATTTTATTTTCTTGTTTAGTTCTTTTAATAATTTTTTAATATCAATTCCATGTGCATTAGCTCCTTGTTCAATTGTTTCTTGGATTGCTAAAGGACAACCAATACAATGCATGCCATATTCTAAAAAAATTTTTTCTGTTTCTGGATATTTTTTTATAACTTTAGTAAAAGTCATATCTTTTGTTATTTTATTTTTGTTATTTTTATTGTTATTTTTTTCCATTTTCCATTTTTAAAAAGGGCTTATTCTTCTAAGTGAATTTATTATTTTTGGCAATAATTTAATAACATAATTAATATCTTGTTCTGTAGTGTTTTTTCCTAATGTAAATCTGAGAGAACCATGACTTTGTTCTGCTGTGAGGCCGATTGCCGTAAGCACATGACTTGGTTTTAATTCATGACTTGAACATGCACTTTGTGTTGATGCACAAATTCCTTTTTCATTTAATCTGAATAATAAAGCTTCTCCTTCAACTCCTTTAAACCAAAAATTTATGTTGTTAGGTAGTCTTTGTGTTGGATGGCCATTAAGGTGGCTATTCTTAATTTTTGAAATTTCTTTAATTAATTTGTCCCTGAGTTTTGTTTGTCTTTCTGATTCTATTTTTATTCTTTTATTTGCAAGCTCTGATGCTTTTGCAAAACCAACAATTCCAGCAACATTTTCAGTTCCACTTCGCATTCCATATTCATGATTTCCACCATGTAAAATGGGATCAATAATTACTTTTCTGTTTATATACAACATTCCAACACCTTTTGGTCCATAAATTTTGTGGGATGAAGCTGAAAGAAGACTAATATTCATTTTCCCTACATTTATTGGAATCTTGCAGAATGATTGAACAGCATCTGTGTGGAAATAAACTTTGTGCTTTCTGCAAATTTTTCCTATTTCTGCTATTGGCTGAATTGTTCCAACCTCATTATTAGCATGCATTATTGAGACAAGAATAGTTTTGTTTGTTATGGCTTTTTCTAGATCTTGTGGATTTATGAGGCCAGTTTTATCAACATTAAGATAAGTGATTTTAAAGCCTTGTTTTTCAAGCCATTTACATGTGTTGATTATAGCTTTATGTTCTATTTTACTTGTGATAATATGATTTCCTTTATCTCTATTTGCGAAGGCTATTCCTTTGAGTGCAAGATTATCTGATTCTGTTCCTCCGCTAGTGAAGATTATTTCATTTGCTCTTGCTCCAATAGTTTTTGCTATGGTTTTTCTTGATTTATCTAAAGAGTCTTTGGCCTCTTTTCCAAATGAATAGAGTGTTGAAGCATTTCCAAAATTTTCTGAAAAATATGGCTGCATTGTTTTTAGAACTTCTTTATCTACAGGGGTTGTTGCAGCATGATCTAAATATATTTTTTTTGTTTTATTTTTCATTTTATCCTCTGATTTCCATTATTGGTTTTGCACAACAAATTTTTAAGATTCCTTTGTTATGTTTCTTGCAAACCTGGCATGCAACCCCATATTTTTTCGTTATATTTAAGAGTTTAATTATTTCACTAACAACTTTTTTATTATCTTTAATAATTTCTTTTGTCGCATTTTCAAAATATTTTTTCATGCTTTTTGGAAAATTTATTTCTTTTGCCCTCTTTTTGTGTAGATACTGGCTTATTGCTGATTCTGTAGTTCCAAGAATTTTTGCAACTTGTTTTTGTTTGAGATTGTAATTTTTAATTAGAATTTCAGTTAGTTCTCTTCTTATTGCAGGAATTATATACCAAACTTCTATTTCCTGCGGTAGACTATACATAAAAAAATAACAATCGTTAAGTTTTTAAATGTTTTGAGAAGACAAAAGAATAAAGAAAAGAAAATTTAATGTTTATTAACAGCTTCCACTACCGCCGCCTGTTCCCCAGCCAAATCCTGCGCTTGGATTTTCATTGCTTAAAGTTTCTGAACATTCATTTGGTTGTGTTGAAAATGCTCCACACAAAGCTTTTTTAATATCTTCAGGACTTCTTGGGTAAATTTCAGTAACTTGCCCATTTAAAACAGTTGTTGGACTGCCTTGAACACCATATTGATCGTTTAGAGCTTGATCTTCTGCATAATATTCAACTACTTTGCCTTCCATACATATATTTAATTTTGTTTCATCTACTCCGGCTTGTTTAAAGCAAGATTCATAATCTCCAGCTTCAACAAAACAATTAAGATATGGAATTAATTTTGAATTTTGTTCTTCACGAATACATATCATTCTATAATTATTATCTTCTTCTTCTTGACCATGCATTGTATAACCAACAAATCTTAATTCAATATTTGCTATATTTTGAAATTTTTCCCAGACTGGAAGAATGCCTTTTAACATCTGTAAGCCATATGGGCAATGACTCATAATAAAAAATTGCATTGTTGGCGCTCCAGGAATTTTTGTTTTATCAGAACTTTCTTTTTTATATCTATTATTTAAGGTTATTGTTATAATAATTTTTTTGCTAGCATATTCAGAGTTTGAATCAAGATTTAGGTAGGTGTCATCAATTGAGGTTACTTTTGCTCTTGGTTTTTCTGGTAGTTCTATCCATTGGCCAATTTCTGGTTTAAGTAATATTTCAAACTCATCATTTGTGAAAATTATTTCTAAATCAATATCTGAACCTGTTTCAGTAGCAGAATAAACTTTATTTTCTCCTTGTAATTTTAAAATAATTTTATCACTGGTTACAGAAGTAACTTTTAAATTCAAATCAAGAATTCCAGAAAAAATTTCTTCTCCAACTGTTGCTTCTATAGATAATTTAACTTCGTTATCTTCTTCTTTAACTTCAAGAACTTTAAATGGAAACACAAAAGATGTTGTTTCATATGTTTTATCTGCTAAAGGAACTTCATTAAAAATTTGTTTGAATTCATCTATTGACCAACTTATGGTTCTATTCATTTCTTGACTTCTTTTATCTTTAACTAATGTTTTATTATAATTAAAAACAAGGTTTTCATCATATTCACCATATGCATCTTTTGGTTCAAGAGTTATTGTTTTTTCTTCATTAAGTGCCATAACTGCAATTTCTTGATCTAATTTATTTGTTGCGAAGTTAAAAAAAGAAGCAACCGATCCTGATGCAAATTTTTCTGATCCAGAATCAATGAATGTGTTATCTTCAAGTTGAATATTATAATTTATATCCACCATTTCTTGAACATCACTTTTTTCATTAGTAAATTTCCATATTAAAAAAACAATTAATGCAATAACTATAATGATTGCAATTAGAATACCAATTTTTTTCCAATTAGGTTTTTTCTTTATTTTAGATTTTGAATCAATGGATTTTTGTTCAATATTTTCTTTATTTTCCTTAACCTCTTCTTTATCCTTTTCCATTCTATTCATATAATTATATTATTTAAAAATCTTTCGAACCATTTAAACTAAAAATTTATAAGTTTGATTTCTTTTGTTTTTGTATTATATTTATTAAAAGAGGTAAATAGAGGTAAATTAATTATGCCAGAAGATATTATTATTGGCCGTAGTAAAGGCGATAAAAAAAGATTTGGTACTGAAGGATTAATTTATTTAGGAAAGCACTTTGTCAGAATGGGCCAGATTACAAGTTTGAGTAATAGGGTTATGATGGATGTTGCTCGTGCTCATGTTGTGTTGATTGCTGGTAAGAGGGGTAGTGGAAAATCATACACCCTCGGGGTTATTGCTGAAGAAATAAGTACATTATCTCCCGCCGTTAGTCAAAATATGGCTGTTTTAATTTTTGATACTATGGGTATTTTTTGGACAATGGCTTATAAAAATGAAAAAGAGCTTGAATTATTGAGGAGATGGGATCTTGATGCTAAAAAAATTCCAGTAAAGATTTTTGTTCCTTTTGGTTTTGCAGAAAAATGGCGAGAAAGAGGAATTCCTGTAACAAAAGGGTTTGCTTTAAAAGTTAATGAAATAGGGGTTGATGATTGGATACTAACTTTTAATTTGTCTTTTATTGATCCTGTTGCTGTTATTATCTCTCGTAATGTAACAAAACTAAAAGAACAGGTTGAAGAAGGAATTATTAAGAATTTTGATATTAATGATATAATCAAGAAAATAAAACTTGATAAAGAATCTGGAAAAAAGGAAAAAAATTCCGCTATAAATTTATTTGAAGGTGCAAAGAACTGGGGGATTTTTGCTTCTAAAAAACAGAAGGGGACTAAAATTAATGAACTTGTTAGTGCTGGGAAGACCTCTGTTCTTGATCTAAGTTGTTATCCTAGTGTTGGAACCATAAATATCAGGGCTTTAGTTATAGGCCTTATTAGTAAAAAACTCTTTAATGAAAGAATGACAGCTAGAAAACATGAAGAAATTCAAGCAGTACGTCATGGATTAGATTATCTTTATTATAAGGAAAAAAGAGAAATGCCAATGGTTTGGTTATGTATTGATGAAGGACACGAATTCTTGCCAAAAACAGGAAAGACAGCTGCAACTGATGCATTAATTCAATTACTTAGAGAAGGAAGACAGCCTGGAATAAGTATAGTAATTGCAACACAACAGCCAGGACAAATACATCACGATGTTATGACTCAAAGTGATATTGTTATAAGCCATAGAGTTACTGCCAAGACAGATATTGATGCTCTTAATCATATAATGCAGACTTATCTTTTAGCTGATATTAATACTTATTTAGATAATCTTCCAAGACTTAAAGGAAGTGCAATTATTCTAGATGATAATAGCGAGAGAATTTATCCTATGAGAATTAGGGCCAGATTTACTTGGCATGGGGGGGAGGCCCCTACTGCAGTTAAAGTGAAAAAGAGAATATAATTGTAGTTACTATTGTTTAATGACAATAGACGAAAAGTTTATAAGCTTTTGAAGTTTCTATATTTTATGTCAAATATATCTGAGAAAAACAGAATATTTCAAACCCTTTTTTGGATATATAACAGAACAACCAGCAATAGATGATGGGCGCTATTATAAATTAAAAGAAACAGGGCGAAAAGATTTTAAACCAACATATAAAGAATCTGAATTAATAGTAATTGATACACAAACTAATCTTATTTCAACTCCAAAAACACCTAAAAAAATAATTAAAAAACAAGTTAATTTAGAATGCTCTAGACCAGGAACTAGAGTTTATCATAGATGGAAAAAATATAAGGATCAAAAGGGAAAGAAACATAAACTTAAGGTAAGAGATTGGAAATTTAATAATTATTATAACCAATATTTTTTTGGTAATAATGAACAATCTAGTGTTGAACTTATAAAAGGTTCTAGAAAACAATTAGTTAGCATTATTAGTAACCAAATGAAAGACCAAGATGATTTGAATAATTTATGTTGTGGCGATTCTTTTTTTAAAAATCAAGCCCCCCCAATTTCTTTTTTTACAGAAAATAATAATTATTTTCAAATAGAATTTAGACAAGCTTATAACGGGCTTTTTATGCCGGGTATACAAGGAAAAATAGAGAGTGTTAATGATATTACGGTCCTTGAAGGACATAAAGGTATGAAAGAGACAAGGTTTGAAATGGATGGGGCTTGGTACAATGTAAAGGGAACAGATGAACAATTTAAAGAATTAAATCAGATCTTAAAAAAAGGCAATAAAATAAGATTTAAAATTGGAGGAAATTTTATAAAAGACCTGAAATTATTATCAAAAACAGAAAAATCTTGGTTTGTAAAAAGATATTTTGGAAAGATTGCTAATTATTTTAAAGAAAAAAAAGAAAGAAATAAAGAATTAAGAGATCAGATGCCAGAAGAATTACAAAAAAGAGATTTTTTTTATAGGGGTTTTTTTAATAGAGAAAAAACCAGGGAATTAAAAAATAGAAAAATAGCTAGAAAAAGAATAAAATTAGAAAGAATTTTAGATAATGAAGAAACCATTTTAGAACAAGAACAACCTTTTAATTTTTATATAAGAGCAAGAATTGTTTTAAAAAATGGAAATACAGATAAGGAAAAAATAGAAGATGTGCAAAATTATTTTTCTTTCTTAAAAGATGAATGTGAGGTTCTTCAAGATACAAAATCTCAAGGAAATAATTTTACTATTTTGAATTATATTGCTTCACCAAAAATAGATGAAAATTTAGAAAGCGAAAACAACACCGGCTATTCTCTAATTGAAAATTTGATAGATGAAATTTATGAAGAAGATATAAGGGGAAGACCTTACCTAAGTTCAATTAAAAATTATTTAAAAAGAAAATATAGGAAAATATATCATGGTGGTAAAAGTTTTAGATCTAAAAGAAAATCTAAAAGATTCAGAAATGTGTTAAAAGAAAGATATAAAACAAGAATTCATAATAAACTTATAAAACAAGCAATTAGTGATGGAAAAGATTTTAAAATTTTGAATAGCAACCCTAAAACTCCAATAATCTTTGAAGATAATAATAAAACTGTTTATATTGATTTCATAGAAGGAAGTGAAGGCCTTAATATTCTTCAAAAATCAACTATAAGGGAAAATCTTGATTATGAAGATAAGGTATCTCAAGAAGATGAAAAAAAATATGTAGATACATTAAACAAAGAAGGTATTGGCCATTTATGTGAAAAAGTATTTGCTGTTGGGGATAAGAAAACTTTAAAAGAAGATTTCAAAAATCTTGGATTATTTGTTTCTACTTTTTATAATGGAAATAATCCAAATAATTATTAATTAGGGTGATAAATAAAAATACATAAAAGATTTAAACTATAGATTTCTTTTTTTATTATGAAGAATAAAAGAGGTATGAGTCATCTTGAACTTATTACGGCAATGTTAATATTTCTCTTTGCTGTTGTTTTAGTTATTTATTTTATTAATGTTAGTATAAAAACAAATAGTTTAGAGCCTGTTTTAAATGCCCTTGAAATTGAATTAAGAGAGCAAGCTGAAATAGATTATAATAAAACTCCACTTTATGTTAGGGATTTAGAAGAAGGATGTTTTGAAGTTCACTTACATTCTGATTTGAGTTTAGAAGAAAAAAATGTTTTGATTGAAAATATGCCTGAAGATATACCTTTTCATATTATAGAAAACAAATTTTCAATAACTAATAATAATCAAAATCTTTATGAAATTTATTCTTTTTCTGAAGATGTGACAGATGAATTTTTAGAAGATGAATGTGATGAATTAACAGAAGGTCAAGATTATAATTATGGTATTACTTATTGTGGTAAAATGTTTTCGCAAGAAAAACTTTTAGAAATTGAATTAGGTTATGAAGATTTTAGAATAGATATTGATGGAGATTATTTTAAAGGTAAAGAAAACATTCCAGAACAGGCTGAAGTTTATGCAAAAAACTTGGTTGTTGATATCTTAATTGAAGAAGGAATTGAAGAAGTTATAATTAATTTAAAAATTTGGTAAAATAAAATATAAAAAAATATAAAAAATGAAAAACCAAAATAAGAAAGCATGGATATTAATTGTTGAATCAGTCATTGCGATTTTAATTTTATTTGGTTTTCTCTTTATAACAATAGCAAAACAACCACAACAAACAAAAACAACAGATAAGTCAGAATTTCTTTATGATCTTGTTAATGAACTTGCAATCAAAGCTGTTAAGAATGATGGTGTTAGAACTTATGTTTTAGAAGGGGATGAATCAGCAATTAAAATATGGTTAACAGATGAAATTAATAATGATAATATACAAGGGGATGCTCTTGTTTGTAATATTGGGGCACCTTGTACCCTAGATATTGAAGCAGAAGAAATTTATACTTCTGAAGTCATTATTAGCACAGATTCAGAAACCTATGATATAAAAAAATTAAAAATTTTTATCTGGTAATATAATTTATAAAATGACATATGAAACTTTTCCTCATGAAGCTGATATTGGAATTCGTGGAATAGGTCCTAATATTGAAGAGGCTTTTTCAGAGGCAGCCAAAGCTTTATTTGATGTTGAAGTTGATATAAAGAAAGTTAAGGCTGAGAAAAAAATCAAAGTAGAATGTGAGGCTCAGAATATAGAAGAGCTTTTTGTTGAATGGTTAAATTCTTTGCTTGCTCAGGCTTCACTTAAAGAAATGGTTTTTTCTAAATTTGAAGTTAAAATTAAAAAGAATAAAATCATTAATTTAAAAGGCTGGGCTTTTGGTGAAAAATTGCAGCCAGAAAAACACAATATTAAAGACGAGGTTAAAGGAGCAACATATTCGCAACTTAAAGTAGAACAGAAAAAAGATAAGTGGGTTGTTCAGTGTGTTGTTGACGTTTAAAATGTTTAATATTTAAAAATGGAAATTTCAAGATTCAAAAAGATTAATGATTATGAATGGGAAATTGCTAAAACTGGAAGCATGAATGTTCCTGGAATAATTTTTGCTTCTTCTGGGTTGATTAAAGATATGGATGAAAAAGTTTGGGAACAAGTAAGTAATGTAGCTACTTTGCCTGGAATTCAGAAAGCATCTATGGCAATGTCAGATGCTCATTGGGGATATGGTTTTCCTATTGGGGGGGTTGCTGCTTTTGATGCTAATGAAAATGGGGTTGTTAGTGTTGGTGGAGTTGGTTTTGATGTGAATTGCGGTGTTAGGACTTTGAAAACAAATTTAACAAGAAAAGAAGTTGAACCAAAAATTAAAGAGTTGGTAGATCAACTTTTCAGAGATGTTCCTGCAGGTTTAGGAATTAAAGGAGAAATTTCATTAAGTTCGCAGCAAGTTGATAATATCCTTACTCAAGGAGCCAAACATGTTGTTGAGTTAGGCTATGGAACTAAAGAGGATTTGGAATTTACAGAAGAAAATGGTTCTATTTCTGGGGCAGATATTAAAAATGTTTCTGATCTTGCCCTGCGAAGAGAAAAAAAACAGGTTGGAACATTAGGATCAGGCAATCATTATTTGGAGATTCAATATGTTGATGAAATTTATGATGAAAAAATAGCCAAAGCTTTTGGACTTGAGAAAGATCAAATTCTTGTAACCATACATTGTGGTTCTAGGGCATTAGGACATCAGATAGGAACAGATTATCTTAAAATTCTTGCTGAAGCCAGTCGAAAATATAAAATTCCAATTCATGAACGCGAATTGGTTTGTGCGCCAATAAATAGCAAGGAAGGTCAAAAATATATTTCAGCTGTTAAATGCGCAATAAATTATGCATTTGCTAATAGGCAGGTTATAACAGCTCTTGCAAGAAAATCTTTCACTAGAATTTTTAAAGATTCTGAATTAAAAATGTTTTATGGAATAGGGCATAACACCTTAAAACAGGAAAAACATAAAGTTGATGGCAAATTAAAAGATTTGTTGGTTCATAGAAAAGGTTCAACCAGAGCATTTGGTCCTGGAAGACCAGAAATTCCAAAAGCATATAGGGGTGTTGGTCAGCCTGTTATTATTGGAGGAACAATGGGAACTCATTCTTATATTTTGGCTGGAACAGAACAGGGTATGGAAAAAGCTTTTGGTAGCGCATGTCATGGAGCAGGTCGTGCTATGTCAAGAACTAAAGCAAAAAAAATATGGCATGGAAAAGAAATTGTTGAAAAATTGAAAAAAAAAGGAATTTATATTAGAGCCCATAGTATGTCGGGTCTTGCAGAAGAAGCACCAGGAGCTTATAAAGCAGTTGAAGAAGTTGTTAATTCAATTCATAATGCAAATCTCGCTAAAAAAATTGTAAAAGTTAAACCAATTGGAAATATGAAAGGATAAAAAATATAAAAAAGCTTAAATATCATATTTTCCTATTTTTATTATTAAAAAGATGGTTATTACAAAGAAGATTGATTATAGAAAAAGAAAAAAAAGAGAGACTTTTTTTGGCATCCCTTATCTACCCCTAATTATATTTCTTGCTTTGATTATAGTTCTTCTTGCTCTGCCATCAACACAAATGCAAAAAAGTAATTCTGTTGATTTTGGTAATTTTAAGTCAAGTATTACTGGACATGTAGTTGTAAGTAATATTTCCTTATCAGAAATATTTTATAATCCAAATGAGGCTTTAGAAGGAAATTTGAAACTTAAATTTGGTTATGGGGATAAAATTCCTCCTGATACTAATGTAACTTTTGTTCTTTCTTCAATAAAATGTAAAAATTATTATGTTTGTGAGGATGGCCGGTTTATTGTGTGGGAAAGATATAATTCTTCAAGCGGTCAGTGTGAAGAAGTTTCAGATTGGTTTGAAGGGCCTTGGGAAGAATGCGGAGAATCTTATTCAATATATAATTGTACAGAGAATAATAAAATTTGTTGTTCTGGCAATGGTATTGGATATTTTTATGATAATTTAGATTGTACAGGTAATCAAGAATGTTGGGAAGAATGTAAAAGAACATCTAAAAAGACATTAATACAAACAATTGCTTTATCAACAACCCCCTGGAAAGGAAATTATTCAGAAGGAATTTTTAATAATATTGATGGTCCAAATCCAATTGGAAGTGGTTATGGTTTTGGCGGTTGTGGCGATGTTGGCCCATCACCAGAAGGACAAGGCGGGGGTTTTGTAACATATGCTGTTCCTATTGTAAAACCTGATTTAGTTGTTTCAAATGTTTATATTTTTGAAGTTGGGGGTTCTAGAGCTTTTCCAACACTTTATGCAACAGTTTCTAATCAAGCTGGTGGAGATTCTGGTTCTTTTAGTGTTGTTGCATGTATAATTGAAGAAGCTCCAAATCAACCATTAACAGGAGATGCTATTATTCAACCACAAGTTCCTGATAATTGTTTTGATCCTGTTTCAGTTTTAGAATTGCCTGCTTATCAAGCTTATATTGTTAATTTTGGAAGTCAAGACGTAGTTGGAAAAACAATTGAAGTTACTGCAGATTATTTTGAGGATGTAACTGAATCAAATGAAAATAATAATAAAAAACAGGAAACTTTTGAAGAAGAACCATCAGTTCAAGAATGTTATGATAGTGATGTTAATCAACAATATCCAGATGGTAAGAATTATTATGAAAAAGGAACTTGTACTTATAATGCCGGGGGTATGAGTATTGCTGTTGATGACGAATGTACAGGTTTGATGAATGTATTGAAAGAATATTATTGTAATGCAGAAAACGAATGTGAACCCATTTTTCAAAATTGTAATGACCTTAATAATAAAATATGTCTAACAGGCATTTGTGTCAGCGAAGTTCAACCGAAAAAAAAGCCAGATTTAATTGTTTATAGTGTTAAAAGACAAGATCCTGGTATTGAAATTATAATGAAAAATATTGGACAAGGCACAACTGCCGGTCCAAGATCTTTTTCTGTTAAAGTGACTTATAGAGGGGATGTAGAATGGATGGATGAAATTATTATAAATAATCCTGGCGAAGGTTATGGTCCTAATGCGCAAATTCCTTTATATGTTTTTGATCCAAATTTAATTGGAAAATCTGTTACTGTTGAAGTTTTTGTTGATTCAGGAAACCATATAGAAGAAGAAAATGAAAATAATAATGAAAAAGAAGTCTGGCTTTCTCCTTATTCATGTGATAATTGGCTGAATAAATATATTGTCTCTTTGTCTAGTTTGGGAGTAAGTTCTCTAGAATATGAAGGGGGTTATAATCTTAAAGCTGAACTTAATTATAATGGGGTTAATTTAGACTCTTATTCAACTACTTTTATTGTTGAAAAAGAAAGAACACGTAAAGCTTGTAGTGGTGATGATTGTATTTCTGTAAGTTGCGAACCTGATGATCCTTGTATAGATACCTGTAGTAATGATGATGATTGTGAAGATCCTAATGCTTGTGAAGAATTTTGGAGATATAGGGATCTTAGTAAATGTGAGAATGGAATTAAAAAAATAGAGTGTTTTGATGATAGTAATTGTGGAACCATAGATAATAAGCCAACTGCTTGTGTTCTTGTTGGCGATCTTTATATTAAAGAAGAAAGTTGTTGTTCTTCAAATTGGCAATGTAGCGAATGGAGTGTTTGTTACGAATTTGATGGAGATATGATTCAAAGTGTTGTTTGTGAAGATCTTGAAGCATGTGATATTGATTATATTAGTTATACTCAACTTAGAGATTGTTGTGAAGAAGAATGGAGTTGTAAATGGAGTTCTTGTATAAATGGTGAACAAGAAAAAATTTGTAAAGAAGTTAATAATTGTGATACTGAATTTACAAAACCAGATGAAGAAACAAGAGCTTGTGTCGGTATACAAATTGCTTGGTGGGTTTGGTTAATTGTTGGTGTTGTTCTTGTTGCAATAGCTTTAATAGTTTTTGTTGGAACAAAATTTAAAAAACCTAAAAAATCTAAACTTGTTGAAACAAAGACTGAAATAACAAAACCAAAGATATATCCTGGTCTTACAATATATATTAATAAAGCAATTGAAAAGGGAATGTCAAAGCAAGTAATAAAAACAAAACTCCTTAAAAAAGGGTGGCCTGCTGATATAGTTAATGAGGCCTTAAAATAATATTAATTTCTTTTTTTATATCTTCTGCTATCTCTTGAGTTGGTCTGTTTCCGTCTATAATTTTGATATTATCTTTTAAAAAAGTTGGCAATAAAATGAATTTTTTTCTTATCTTTCGTAATAATTTTAATTTTTCAAAATAAGCTCTTTTTTCTTTTGTAATTTTGTATTTTTTCTTTATTCTTTCAATTGCTAAATTTGCTGTAATATCTATTATGAATGTTATTGTTGGCATTAAAAATTGTGAAGCATATTCCTGCCATTCATTTTCATCAAGTTGATAAGCAAGAGTGCTATAATAATGTCTATCACATATTACTATCTTTCCTTCATTTAATGCTCCTTTTATTTTTCTGACAACATCTTCTGTATCTTTTTTGAATAATTCAAACCATTTTTCCTTACTTATTCTGGCTGCTTCTTTTTTTCTAAGAAGATTTTCAATTTTCTTTCCATGCTCACTTTCAGAAGGTTCGCTAATTAAAAAAATATCAAAATTATTTTTTTTGAGATATTTACTAAGAAGTTCTACCTGGGTGGTTTTACCATTTCCATCAATTCCATCAAATACAATAAATATTTTCTTTTCCATCTTTTGTTTTTTATTTTTTTACTTTACTTTATCTGAATGATAATCTTTCTTTCACGAGGACCATCAAACTCGCAAAGCATTATTCCTTGCCATCTTCCTAATTGTAGTTGAGAGTCTTTTATTGGAATAATTTCACTTGGTCCGATTATAGAGGATTTAATATGAGCATCTGCATTTCCATCAATTTTATCGTGTTTCCAGATTCCTTTTGGTGCTATTTTTTTTAGAGCCTCAAGAAAGTCTTCACATACAGCGGGATCATCATTTTCATTTATTGTTATAGCGGCAGTAGCATGAGGAACATAAATAAGACAAAAACCTTTGTTTATTTTAGATTTTTGCACGAGATTCTTGATTTGAGAGGTTATATCAATAATCTGTTCTCTTTTTTTAGTCTGGATTTTTAATTCCATAAGTTTTTAAATTTGTTCAGGTTTATAAAATTTATGAGTAAAAAAATTAATTTAGTATCTGATGAACGTCTAAAAAAATATTTTGAACTGACTTCAAGAGCCTTAAAAATAATAAAGAAAAAGATAAATAAAAAAAAGAAGAAAGATGCTTTAGTTGTTTTAGATATGGCCCGGAGATATTTTGATGATGCTAAATATTTTAAAGATAAGGGGAATTATGTAAATGCATTTGCATGTCTAAATTATGCTCATGGTTGGATTGATTGTGGTTCTAAAACTGGTTTGTTCAATGTAAAGGATAGCGAGCTTTTTGTTGTAAAGTAAAAATAATAAAATAAAATGATAGATTTTTTTATTGGTAAGAAAGACAAGAAAATAGAAGATTTTGCTAAAGGGTTGGGTTTTTCTGGAATTTTATTTGTAAAAGAAGTTTCTAAACTAAAACAAACCACTAAAGAAGATAAAAAAAATTATGATGCTTTTTTAATCAAAACAACTACACCAGAATTGCTAAGAAGAATGATTGATAAAATTTCAAATTATTCTTTATTTATTCTTGTTTTAGGAACAAATGATGAAATAAATCGCGTGGCTCTTGAGCACAAAAAAGTTAAAGCATTAGTTAGTCCAGAATACGCAAGACAAAAGGATTTTTTACATTATAGAAATTCTGGTTTAAATCAGGTTCTTTGTAAGATTGCTCGTGATAATAATAAAATAATTATGATTAATTTTAATGATTTTTTATTGAGTAAAAATGAAAAAAGAGCAATAATTATTGGGCGCGTTATGCAAAATATTAAAATTTGTAATAAATATAAGACTAAGATAAGAATAGCTAGTTTTG
The DNA here is from genome assembly GCA_964493265.1 of Candidatus Woesearchaeota archaeon. Lineage (GTDB taxonomy): Archaea > Nanobdellota > Nanobdellia > Pacearchaeales > UBA284 > DAOWHW01. The sequence continues at coordinate 14,366 of CAZBLY010000006.1, read as the reverse complement.
CTATGGCTAAAGAAGAAATGAGATCTTTTTCTGATCTAAAAAGTTTTTGTATTGCTATTGGAATGACTAATAAAGAAGCTGAAAGGGTTTTTTTATTTTCTTAGTAAAAACCAAATAACCAAAAAGATAGCTACAACAACAGTAAGACCAAGCCATATCCAGAAAGCTTTTTTTGAACTGAAAAATCCAAAAGGAATTGGCCCTATAAATCCACCTATGGCTATTTCTGTTTTTATATTAGATTCTGTTGATTGTTTTGTCGCAAGCCATAAAGAAGCTATAACAAGAAGAATTATCCCTATTATTATAATTGCTATTCCTAAAAACAATAATTTTTCAGCGATTATCATTTTAAAATTTTGATATTTTTATTTTTATAAGGCCAGGGACTATGACCAAACTGGATAATAAGATCAATATTATAATTTTTTAATTCTAAAGGAATATCACAAGCACCATAACATGAATCTAGCCATATAATACATTTAGCATTTGTTTTAGATTCTATAGTGTCTGCTAATTTTGGGGCTTCTTTTTTAATTCCTTCTGGCATCTGAAGACAGACAAGTCTGGCTTTTTCTTTTTTGATTGTCTTGATGACCTTTTCTATCTCGAGATTATATTTCATATTATGTTAATTCTCTTAATCTTTTTATAATTTATTGTTCATATTCCAACTCATAAAGTAAAATTTTTTCAAAAAAAACTTTTTTCTCGTCGATTTTTTTAAATTTATATTGATATTTTTTAAATAAATTTATAATATTTTTATTTAGGCTTGAACAGATAAGCAAGATTCTTCCATCTTTTTTTAAGTGATTTTTTACCTGTTGAAGAAATTTTTCAATAATTTCTGTTCCATTTTTGCCGCCATCTATTCTTATATCTTTTATAGTTTTTGATGGAAGATATGGCGGGTTGAAAATGATAAGATTAAATTTATTTTTTATATTTGAGAAGATGTTTGAATGTATGAATTTGATTTTAGAATTTTTATTTTCTTTTTTTAATTTTATTATTAATTCTTTATTAATATCACATGCAATTATTTCTTTTGCATATTTTGATTTTGCAGCTTCTTTTGCAAGTATAGAAGAACCAGTTCCAAGATCAAGAATTCTATCTTCTTTTTTAATATAATTTTTAATATGTTTTAGAATTAAATAAGAGTCTTCTCTTGGTTCGTATGATTCATAGAACATTTTATGTTTTTTTGGTAAATTTTATTTAATAATTACTTTCTTAATATCAAAAAATCTATTAAGAACATCCGCAAGTTCTTTAAGACGCGTTTTTCCTCTTCCTATTAGGGCCGCTTTTTCTCGTGATGCGCTAAAGATAATTAATTCATTATTTGTAAGAGAAAGTTTTCTATATTTGTGGGGAAAAATTATAACATTAATAAAATTTCCAAGATCGGCTTGACTTGTTGGTGATGCCACTATTTTGACTTTTCTGTTTAATTTTAAATTTAATTTAGCCATATTTGCAGCTTTTTTGCCAATGGCCTTAGTTACTAGATTTTTTGGAACTATGAAAATGATGATTGAATTATAGATAAAACATGATTTTGCTTTTATACCAACAACTTTTTCAAAAATATTCATATATTGTATTTTTTTAATATCAAATTTTGCTAGAATCTTCATTTTTTATTTTTCTTTTTTGCTTCTTCTTTATTTTTTATTTCTTTTCTTTTTAATATTGAAATGACTGAAATATTAAATTTTTTATTACACAATTCTTTTAATTCTTCCCTATCTAAATCAAGTTTTATTATTTTGTTTTTTACTTTTGCTTTTTGAAAGAGTTTGATTGTCTCCTCACTACAGTCATTCACTACATAAATTTTATCAATATTATCTTTGTCTTTTTTAATTTCTTTTAGGGTAACTTTTGGACCAAAGATTGCTTTTTTTGTTTTTAATTCTTTTTTCAATTCTTTGATTGCAATATCAATTATTTTTTCTTTTGTTTTAGACATTTTTTCTTTTGTTTCTTTTGTTTTTGTCTAGTTATTTTCTAGCTAATGCTTTTTGTTTTATTATTTTTACCATTAAACCAGGAAGACCTGTTCCTATTGGCACTGGTTGATTGAGAATTAGATTTTCAATTACACTAACAAGATGATCTGTAGAGGCTGTAATTGCGGCATTAACAAAATGTTTAATTGGGGTTTCAAAAGATGCTCTTGCTAGGATTGAATTTTTATCAGATATTATACCAACCCTTGTAACACCTTTAATACTGCCTCCTGAAGTCATAGCATCTGCAACAAGTTTAATGTGTTTTTCATTAATTTCAAGACTTTGTTTATCCAAAACTTTTTTAGCTTCGTTCATTATTGATTGTTTTGCCGCTTCAATTCCCAAAACCTCGCAGATTTCATGAATATTATTTGTTATTGTTTTATTTTTGTTTATGCCTTTAATTTTAAACACATCTTCAAGATTAGAACCAGCTGTTAGAATTATATAATCATTTTCTCTTTTAACAATAAGGATTTGAGAGATGCCTTTAACTCCAGCTATATTTTCCTTTCTTAATTTTTCTTTTAATTTATAAAGTTGTTTAAAATCAGATTCTTCCTTTGATCTTATTGAAATTCCTTCAAGAGTTTCTTTAACTTTTATGTTGTGTTCTTTAAGAACAGAAATAATTTTATTTTTTGTAAGATGTAAATTTCTAAGTGATTCTTTATTTAATTTCATATTTATTTTTGACATTCCAAAATTAACTATTATTTCTTCAATAACATCATCAAGTTTAATTTCTCTAACTTTTGCAGCCATTTTTTTAGCACTTTTTTCATTATTATATTCTTTTTCAAGATAAATTTCCATATTAGGTGTACTTGGTTTTTTTCTTGCATCAAATATTTCTATTAGTCTTGGAAGTCCAACTGTGATTTGCATCTCTTGAACACCAGCAAAGTGAAAAACATTTAGAGTCATTTGTGTAGCTGGTTCGCCAAAACTTTCAGCTGTAATAACCCCTATGGCTTCACCAGGGGCAACCTGGTTGTTTTTGAGGTGTTCTTTTGTGATATCTACTCCGTCTTCTCCATATTTGAATTGGATTATATTTGAATTTGAATCCCTAACAGTTCCATCATATTCAACACGAAGGTCTTGGAAAGCATTAACAAGTCTTCTATAGAGATAGCCAGATTTTGGTGTTCTTAATGCGGTGTCCATAAGACCATCTCTTCCTGTTATTCCGGTAAAGAAAAATTCATCTGCTTTGAGCCCTTCTATATAATTAGAATAAATAAATCCGCGAGCTCTTGCGCCATAATTATGTTCTTTATAAAATGAAAGAGTTCTATTAGTATAACCAAAATTAATTCTTTTTGCCCATAATGATTGTTGTCCTACTGTGCTGGACATTTGGGTTAGGAATAGAAGACTTCCTTTAGAACCGCAAACAGTCATAATGTAAGCAGGATTATCTTTTTTAAGTTCTTTTTTTACAGAATTTCCAGCTTTTGTTCTTACTTCGTTAAGAGTTTGCAAGATTTTTATATCTCTGCTTTCTTCAATTGTTTTACCCGGGATTATTTCAAGACTTTTGTCATAAAAAGAATCAATAATTTTTTGTACTTTTTTTTCTGAAACTTTTATAATATTTTTTGTGTCTTCTTTTACTTTATCCGTTGTTTTAATATCTGCTATTGAGACTGTGAAACCTTTTCTTGTTAGATAGAGTGTTCCTAATAAGAATATTTTCTTCAGAAAATCTATTGTTTTTTTTCTTCCAACTTGTTTGTCTAATTCTCTGATAAGTGTGTTTGTTTCAATACCTATAATTTTTTCATCAATAAAACCAGAAATTAATTTTCCATTTTTAATAGCGACGTAAGAATTATATGGGCAATTTTCTTTTTTACATTTATCAAAATATTTACATGCTTTTCCTATGCATGTTTTTGATTTTGTTTCAAAGTTTATTTTTGGTAGTAAAGCGGAAAAAAGTTCTCTTCCAGAAACTTTTTCTTTAAAATGTAGGTTATTTATATCTCCACCACAAGCCGAAATAAATTGGACAGATTCTTCTTTTGTTAGATTTTTATTTAATGTAAGCAAATATAAACCCGTTACAGCATCTTCTACACAACCAAGAACATTTTCATTTATTTTTGGCGATATTAAGTTTTGATTTACGTCAAGAAGTACTTTGGCTTCAGCTCGTGATTCTTCTGTTTGTGGAACGTGGACATTCATTTCATCCCCATCAAAGTCTGCATTATATGGGAATGTGGTTGCTGGATTTATTCTAAAGGTTCTTCCAGGAAGGACTTTAACAAAATGACCCATAAGACTCATTCTATGCAAGGTTGGATGTCTATTGAAGAGCACAATATCTTTATCTTCAAGATGCCTATCTACTAAATAACCTAGAGCAACTTCTTCTTTAAGTTGTTCTCTAAGTTCTTCTGTGATTCTTTTTCTTTTTCCATCTGGTCTAACTATGCTACTTGCAGCCGGATAAGTTGTTTTTTCAATTTTTTCTTTAAGCATTTTCATATTGGCTGTAGTTACTCTTTCAGGAACTGTAAGAACTTTTGCTATTTCAAAAGGCACACCAACTTCATTAATATCAATATAAGGGTCTGGACTAATAACTGTTCTTGAACTAAAATTAACCCTTTTACCAGCAAGATTGTGTCTTATTCTTCCTTGTTTTCCTTTAATTCTTTCAGCAAGGGTTTTTAATGGCTGACCAGATCTATGTCTTGCAGGAGGAACACGACTTATTGTATTATCAAAAAAAGTTGTTATATGGTATTGCAATAAATCCCATAAATCTTCTATGATAACTTCTGGTGCCCCTGCATTTAGGTTTTCCCATAGTCTTTGGTTTGCTCTTACTATGTCAGAAAGTTTATGAGTTAAATCATCTTCGCTTTTTTCACCTGTTTCAAGAGTAATAGAAGGTCTTACTGTAACAGGAGGAACAAGAAGCAAGGTTAAAACAGCCCATTCAGGACGACAGGATTTTGGATTTATTCCAAGAGTTTTACAGTCTTCATCATTTATTTTAGTTAATCTTTCTCGAATTTCTGTTGGAAAAATTCTTTTTTTACCTATATAAAAAGAAGACGGTTTTTCAAGTTTAACTTTTTCTTGTTTAGCCCCACAGTAAGGGCATTTTTTTGCTGTTTTTGCTTTACTAATCTTTTTTTGTTTAATATCTTCTTCATTTAATAAAATTCTTCCACATTGTTGACAAGTTGTTTTTAAACTTAAATAAATTAAAGGAAGTAATTTAATATGTAAAACAGGACGAGCCAATTCAATAAAACCAAAATGACCTAAGCATTCTTTAAGAAGTCCTCCACAGGTTCTGCATCTAATTCCAGGCCCTATGGCTCCTAATCTAAGATCCATCAAACCACCATCGACAGGATAACCATCCATATCATAAAGTTCTGGTGTAACAATTTTAGCAACGCCAATTCTTTTAATCTGCTCTGGTGAAAATAGACTAAATTGTATTTGCTTGACTTGTTTAATTATTGGTTCCATTTTTTGTTTTTTCTTTTTATTTAATTTTCATATTTGTTTTTTAATATCAAATGAGGAAATAAATTAAGAGAAGTTAATTCTTCCATCAATAGTTTTGAAGCATAAGAAATTTCAACTGGCTCAAGTTTTTGTCCACCACAAAGAGGACAGATATCTCTTTTTCTTAGTTTATCTCTAATACCAAAACTGCCACATTTTGGACAGATGTGAACAATAACATTGTCTGAACTAAATCTTTCTTTAAGTAATAAAGATGCTCCATGAGCAACAAGTGCATCTTTTTCCATTTCTCCAAGACGTAATGCCCCTCCTTTTGCACGGCCTTCAACTGGCTGTCTTGTAAGTAAGGTAATTTTTCCAGAAGATCTCATCTGTATTTTATTACCCACCATATACTTAAGTTTTAAATAATAAATGTTCCCAATGAAAATTTTGGCTTCAAGTGGTTTTCCTGTTAAACCATCATACACGGTTTCTTTTCCATCCGATCTAAATCCTAAATCTAGAAGCGTTTTTTCAAATTCTTTTAGATCTGGTTTACTAAATGCCGACCCATCAATTGTTTTTCCTGATAGACAACCTATTTTTCCTGCAAGAAGTTCAAGAAGATATCCTACAGTCATACGGGAAGGAATACCGTGGGGGTTGAAAATAAGATCTGGTTTGACACCTTTTGATGTGAAAGGAAGGTCTTCTTCTGGAGCTATGTAACCTATAATGCCTTTTTGTCCGTGTGGTGAGGAAAATTTATCGCCAATTTCTGGAATTCTATTATCTCTTGTTCTTACTTGCACAATTTTATGTCCTTGGCCATCTATTGTTAAAAAAACAGCATCAACAATACCTTTTTCAGCTTGTCTTATGGTTGTGCTATTTTCTTTTGTAGATCTAGCTAATGAGATTTCTTCCATATCGAGAAGAAATTTTGGAGGAGAAATTTTTCCAATAACAACTTCCCCTTCTTTTAATTCTGCTTCTGGGTAGACTATTCCATCTTCCTCGAGAAAATGATATAATTTTTCTGTTCTGTATCCACTAACGTCTTTTGTTGGAATAGTAATTTTATCTTTAAGATTTCCTGTATAATGAAGTTCAGCAGAAGTATATGGTCTAAAATAGCTGCTTCTTCCTAGACCTCTTTCAACACTTGCTTTATTTAAAACAATTGAATCACTCATATTATATCCATCAAAAGGCATGATAGCAACAATAACATTTTGACCTGCTGGATAAAAATTTATTGTATCATAAAGAAAACTTTTTACAATTGGTTTTTGAGGATAATGTAGAATGCTAACATCTGTGTCAATTAAATCAAGATAATTAGCAGCATATAAACCCAAGGCTTGTTTATGTGTTCTACCAACTTTATTTAGTCTTGAACTTTGATCATGATTTGCATATGGTATCATAGACATAATTGCTCCAAACATTGCAATAGGATCTATTTCAAGATGGGTATGTTTTTCTGTAATATCCTCTTCTGATGTAGCAACCAATAAATTATCTTCTTCAGCGGCATCAACATATTCTATAATCCCTAGATTAATTAAATCATCCCAACCAAGTTTTCCTTCTTTAAGGGCATTTATATGATCTTGGTTTAGTTTTGGTTTTTTTTCTTTTATAATGATTAAAGGTCTTAAAACACGCCCCACATCAGCAATTAGAAAAATAACATCACCAGTTTTATCATATCTTATCCCCAATTCTGGAGGAATTTCTTGAACACGTCTTTTTTCCTTTAAAGCTTCAATAAATAAATCAGCTTTATCTACTTCCCCTATAAATTTTCCATTGTAAAAAACATCTGTTGCCATTTTGTTTTATTTTTTGTTTTTATTGTTGTATTTTTTAATTATTTTTATTTGAAAGTTTTTAAACCTATATTTTCAAGCAAATTTATAAAATTTTTATCTGAAATTTTTATAGCAGTACTTACTTTTGCTAGCAGCGCAAGATTTTTTCTTAAGCCAATAGAAGTTCCTTCGGGAGTTTCTATAGGGCAAAATCTTCCATAGTGGGTTGGATGAAGAGTTCTTGCTTTAAAATTTTCTTGGGTACTTGGTAAAAGACTTATAACCCTTTGTAGTTGTGAAAGAGTAGATAATTTATTTGTTTTATCCATATTTTGAGTCACACCAGCACGTTGGCCTATCCAAGAGCCTGTCGCAAGAGCACTCTTAATACGATGGGAAAATAAAGTTGATTTTGCAAGACTTCTTAAAGAGTAAAATTTCTTTTTCTTTGCTACTTTTTGTAAATTATGTTGTAAGTCTCTAATAAAAATTGTTAAGTTGACTCTAAATAGATCGGTTAGAAGATTCCCACTAAGTCTGACTCTTTTATTTGCGTAATGGTCTTTATCACTTTCAATTTTAAGTTCTTTAGCAATCAAAAATTGTTTGGCTAATTTACATAATGTGACGGCTTTTTCTTTTCTTGAATCCTGTTTAGTTCCAATATGAGGAAGGAAAGCTGAATCTAATCTTAATTTTACTCTATCTATCATTTCTTTTCTCATTCCTTGTATATTCATTTTTTCTGCTATTGTCATTAGTGCATTTTCTGTGCTTTGAATTTGTGCATGTTCATATAGATTAACTATTACAGAATCAGATTCTTTTCCAATAAAAGAAGCTATATCAGAATCTTTAATAATTCCAAGAGCTTTAATCAAAAGAATTGCCGGTATACTTTTGAATCTTGAGAATGAAACCAATAAAATGCCTTCTTGTGTTTGGGTTATTGAAATAGGAATCCTATAACTTCCACGAGAAGAAAATAATCTCAATGATAAACCTTTTATTTTTTCTTCTATAAAAGCCTGATTTTGGGCAAGATCTTCTATCATAACCAAAACTCTTTCATTACCATTAATAATAAAATAACCGCCAGTATCTGCAGGATCTTCATAATTTTTAATTAAATCAGAATTAGTCATACCATAAAGATTGCAACATTTACTTTTTACCATTATTGGCATTCTTCCTATCTCAACATTTGTATATTCCTTACCGCCAACACCTATTTCAAGATATATTGGGGCAGAATAAGTTAATTTCCTAAGTTTAGCTTCAATAGGTAATATGCTTCTAATAGAACCATCAGCCTCAATTATTTGTGGCTTACCAACACTAATTTTTCCTAACCACACTTCAACTTCATCTCGAGAAAGTTCGTCATTTATATGATCAACTATTTCTTGCAATCTGTTTTCAAAAAAATCATTAAATGAAATAATATTGGATTCAATAAGTGAATGTTGTTGTAAGTATTTTTTAATTAGAAAATGTTTATCATATATATTATCTTTTTTCTTTTTTTTATCTTTATCAACTTTTTCTTCTTTGTAATTTTCTTCTTCTAATGGTTTTTCTTCATTTATTAATTCTTTTTTTTGTTCTATTTCTTCCTTTTCCTTACTATCTTTTGCCTTTTCAGATTCTTTTATTTTTTCCATCTTCCTGTATTATTATTTTATTTTTTGCGCTTTTTTCTCTATTTGAATAAAAATAAATAAAATTTAAATTAATTAATGTATAACAACACGATAATAGATAATTTTTCCCTTAGCTGTCTTTCTTTCTATCTTAATAATATCTCCAACATTTGCTTCCTCTGGAAGGGCAGGATCGGTTTTCTTGATTTTTGGCAGTTGTGAGACTGCAACATTAAGTTTTTTCAATAGTAAATCGGCTTCTTCTGATTTTAATTTGCTATGTTTTGGCTGCAGAATGTGCATTTTAATGAAAATAAGTTAAGATATTTTGTTGAAATTGCTTTTTAAATGTTTTGTTTTTTCAGCAACATTTTTTTATCTTCTTTCCTCTAATTTTTTCCTCTATAAATCAATTAAATTTTTTAAATTGCAAAAAGTCAAAAAATCGACTGTAGTTACTTTTAAATGGGAATAAAACCGAAACCTTTATAAATTATGTTATTCTTATAGAATAGTAAAAATATTATCTAAAAATGATAGCTAAAACAGAACTGATTAAAAAAGTCAAGTATCACTTTAACTTGAATATTTATGAGAGTAAGGTGTGGCTAGCATTATTGGGTAAAACTATAGCTACGGTCGGAGAAATAGCTGAAATCAGTGATGTTCCAAGAAGCAGGGTTTATGATGTTCTTGAATCATTAGAAAAACGTGGTTTTGCAATAGCTAAATTAGGCAAACCTGTTAAATATATTGTAGTTAAACCTTCTGTTGTTATTGAGCATATGAAAAATAATGTTGTAAGACTAGCAGAAGAAAAATCAAAAAATCTTACAACAATTAAGGAAAGTTCTGAATATAGAGAACTTGAATTGCTTCATAGTAAAGGAATAAAACCAATTCAACCAGAAGATCTTAGTTCTGCTATAAGAGGAAGACAAAATATTTATACTCATCTTAAAGAAATTATTGGAAATGCAGAAAAGGAAGTAATGCTTGTTTCAACAACTACTGCATTAAAAAGAAAAGCCAGATTCTTAAAACCAATCTTAGCTAAATTAAAAAATCAAGGGGTTGCCATAAATGTTGCCGCTTCTGCAAAAAATAATCTGGAAAGCGATGGTGAAAGATCAAATATTATAAGTATTAGCAAGGAACTTGGGGTTCCTGTTAGAAAAATCAAAATTAATGCTAGATTCTGTATTGTTGATGAATCAAAAATACTTGTTTTTGTAACTCCAGATAGCAATGATAATAAAGACATGGCAGTTTGGATGCATAGTCCTTTTTTTGGAAAAGCTCTTAAGACTTTCTTGAATCCTATTTGGAGAGTTAAAAAGAAATAAAGATAAAATGAATAAAAATAAAATCCAATCAATTTTTAATAATTATATAGTTAAACCAGCACTTGGTTTAGGTTTAATTTATAGTTTTTCTAGCTGTAGACCACAAACTGCTGAAGAAAGATCTTATCAAGAATCTTATAAAACAAAACCTGAGCAAACAAAACCTAAGCAAGACTATAATGGTTTTAAACTACATTATATTGGAGACGTAATGAAACTTAGGGGTAAGCTTGAGGATATTGAACATGTACGCGTTGCTGATATGAATGGGGATGGCAAGTTAGATATCATTATTATAACAGATTCTGATAGAATAGCAATTCTAGAAAACCAATTACCTAAAAAAACAGAAGCCGAATCCACAAAAAACAGAAACTGAATAAAATGACAAATCTTAAGCAAAAAATTTGGGCAGGAACATTAACCGCAGGAATAATTTCAATTCTTGCATGTGGTCCAATTAGTCAATATAATGAAAAACAAGCTGAAAAATTTATTTCTCAATATGATGGTATAAGAGCTGAAAACAAAATAAATCATGCAATAGCATATAAATCCATAGCATTGGCTTCATTAACTTTGGCTTTTCCTAGCGGTATTATAGTATATTATCATAATCACCCAGAAGATAATCCAAAAAATAAAAAGAAATAAAAAGAAGTAAATTCAAATCTAGAGAAAAAGTTTTAAGAATTTTTTAGCTTGAATTTCTATGAAAATTATAATAGAAAAAAGATATTTATAAAATTATTAAAATTCAATTCAAAATAAAAAAAATAAAAAAAATAAAAAAAATTTCTGGTTTCAGCGTCTTGCCAAGGTAAAAACAGATTTTAGGGCCACAATAATTGTTGCTGGAACAAATAACATCAATAAGTTACTTAAAATATCTCCTAAATAAAGTAATCCTGTAAATACACTGCTGCCGAAATAACTAACAATAACTAAAACCACTCCTGCTAACAAAAATGGTTGTACTTCAGAGTCAGTTATATTCAATAGACCAATGATAATACCTATAAGTACTAGCACCCATCCTACCCACGTTTGGTAAGCAAGAAATGCAAAAATCACTGCTAAGATTACTCCAATAAGAAATGCCCATGCACCTAACATGTTTTTATTTCTCTTTTTAGGCATTCTTTAACCTCCTTTTTTTAATTTTTAATTTTAGTATTAATTATATAATAGCTATGCTCTTTTTAAAGGTTTTGCTTCATTTTTCAATTTTTTCCCTATCTTTTAGTAATATAAAAGGGGAAAAAAGAAAAAAACAGAAATAAAAAAGAAAAAGCAGGGAAGGAGATTTGAACTCCTGTACATCGGGTTGCAGCCGATTGCATAACCACTCTGCCATCCCTGCAAAGTAAAAGGATAAGGGCCTGACGAGACTCGAACTCGCAACACCTAGCTTAGAAGGCTAGTGCTCTATCCATTGAGCTACAGGCCCATAATAGAAAGAGAAGATAGAAACTTTTAAATTTAACTTTTATTAAATATTTTAACCAAATTGCTTTTCCACTTTATCGAGAAAAGAGGTTCTTGTAATTTCATTATATACAATAGAACGGTTTTTACCATGTTCTTTTGCATATTTTAAAGCAACATTGGCTTTTTCAAATAAGCCCAAATTATTGTTTTGTCCTTCATTAGTTTTTGGCATAAATTTTTCATAAGCACTTTTTATCTTAACAACCTCCTCCTGCCTTGGATTTTGAGAAGCAACTCCAACACTTATCGTAACATTAAATGATGCAAGAAATTTATCTCCTTCAATATATTTTCTAATACGTTCTGCCATTATCCTTGCATTTTCAATATCTGTTTCGGGCATTAATACAACAAATTCCTCCCCCCCAAATCGGGCAGCAATATCTGTTTCTCTAGCATTACTTTTAATAATCGTTGCAACCATTTGAAGAACTTCATCCCCTCTAAGATAGCCGTGTTTATCATTAACTTTTTTAAAATCATCAATATCAAAGATTAATAATGAAATAGTCCTATTATAACGTTCAGTTACTGCAAGTTCATGTTTTAAGACGCTATTAAAATATCTATAGTTATAAAGTTGGGTTTTTGTATCAATTGTAGCCATCCTATATAACTTGGCTATATTTTTTGGATCAAGAATATTCTTTTTTTCTTGTCTTTTTTTCTTAAAAACTTTTTTCATCCAGTCAACCATTTTTCTAAAACTCACAATAACTTTAAAAATTTAACTGCATTTTATTAAACATTAAAATGATAGATTGTCATTGTCATCTTGAACAAAAAGAATACAACCAAGATAGAGACAGCTTTATAGAAGACTGCAAAAAACATCTCAAGGCAATCGTCACATGTTCTGCCCACCCTAAAGACATAGAATTGACATTAAAAATTGCAGAAAAATATCAGGATTTTGTCTTTGCAATCATAGGTTTACATCCAGAATATATTAAAGAGCTAACTGAAAAGCAAATTAAAGAAACCATAGAAGCAATAAAACAAAACAAAAACCAGATTGTTGGGATTGGTGAAATTGGTCTTGATTATTTTTGGATTAAAGAGAAAGAATGGCAAGAAAAACAAAAACAACTTTTCAGAAAATTAATAAACCTTGCTAAAGAATTAAATCTTCCTTTAGTTATTCATTCTCGTTCTGCATCAGAAGAAACCATTAAAATTTTAGAAGATGAAGGGATGAAAAACAAGAAAGTTTTGATGCATCTTTTCCAAAAAAGAAAATTAATCAACAAAGTTATTGAAAATAATTGGTATGTTTCAATTGGTCCTGGAATAAGAAAATCAAAAGATATTAGAAAAATAGCAAGAGATATTCCAAAAAATAGACTTTTACTTGAAACAGACTCGCCTTGGTTTGCTCAAAAAGAAGAAGGCCAAACAAGAGGCACACCACTTAATGTCAAAATTGCAGCACAAAAAATTGCTGAAATAAGAAAAACAAATATAGAAGAAATAGAAAAACAAACAGATTTAAATGCAATAGAATTTTTTAATTTAAATATAAAATAAAATGAATATCCTTACAATAATTTTGATGATAGTAATTACTTTTCTTGGTTTTCCAATCGGACTTATCATCGCAAAATTTACAAAAGAAGAACTTAAACAAGGAAAATTTTTGTTTAAATTAATTATTCTTGTTTGCTTTGTTGCAATAATTATTACAAGTGTTTTTATGAAAAATGAGGTTTTATTTTTCCTTATTTGCTCTTTTGTCTTCATAATCTTAATTGCTTTAGCTTCATTAATTAAAGCAGGAAAATAAAAAATAATAAAAACAAAAAAATAAAATGTTATATTTAATTGGTTTAGGTTTAGATAAAAAAGATATTAGCATTGCAGCTCTTGAAATAATAAAAAAATGCAAAAAAGTTTATCTTGAAACTTATACAACAAAATTTCCTTATAAGAAAGCTGATTTAGAACGATTAATTAAAAAGAAACTTCTAGAAGCTGGCAGAAAATTAGTAGAATCTGATTTTCTAATTAAAGAAGCAAAAAATCAGAATATTGCTTTGTTAATTTATGGAGATCCTCTTGCTGCAACAACACACCTTTCTTTGATGACAGAAGCAAAAAAATCTAAAATTAAGATTCAAATTCTACATAATGCTTCAATTTTTAATGCAATAAGCCAGACAGGACTTCAACTTTATAAATTTGGTAAAACAACAAGCATTCCAAAATGGCAAAAAAGTTTTGAACCAACAAGCTTTTATCAAATCATAAAGGAAAATTTGGACATGGGGGCTCATACTTTATTATTAATTGATATTGGTCTTAGCTTAAAAGATGCTGTTAAAGAATTAAAAGAAGCATCAAATAAAGAATTAGATGGTAAGATTATAATTGTCTGTTCACAATTAGGAACAAAAGGACAAAAAATTATCAATGAAAAATTAAAAAATTTGATAAAAAAGATTCCAAAAATTAAAGAACCTTTTTGTTTTGTGATTCCTGGCTCGCTTCATTTTACAGAAGCTGAATTTTTAAAACAATAAAAATTTAAAAACCTTAAAATCTTGATATTAGAATGAAAAA
>CAZBLY010000005.1:31967-33327 GCA_964493265.1 Candidatus Woesearchaeota archaeon | reverse complement strand
ACAGCATCAGCAAATGCAGAAGTAAAAACATATGATGTTTCTGGAAGTCTTGCCAATAAAACAAATACAACTGGAACAGGAGATACTCCGACCATAACTTTAAAAGAATTTATACAAAATTCAACTGCAAAATATTTCTCAACTAATTATTCTATTTTTGCATCAAATGGAACACACCATTCAAACACAACAATATTAAATTTAACAACATCAACTTCTCTTTTCTTGACTTTAGATCAGATTAATGCTCCTCCTTTTATAGAATTATTAACGCCAACAAATAATACTTGGAATGCTTTAAGGAATGTTAATTTTACATATAATGCCAGTGATGATAATTCAATAAGAAATTGTACTTTAAATCTTTATTTTGATAATGGCACTTTAATATCTTCTACAGCCAACACATCTGTAATAACAATGAATTCTGTTTATAATGAAACTGCAACCACAACACAAGATGGCTTGACATATCATTGGAATGTTACTTGCTGGAATAATTATGATATTTCAAATAGTTCAAATACTAATTGGGTTAAGATTGGGTGCGGTAATTTAAGTGAAAGTAAGACATATAATGGTGATGTAAATGCAACAGGAACCTGTCTTGATATAATAAATGGAGGGGCTTCTTGTTTAGGTAATTTAACAGATAGTTATACAACAACAGATTATGTAAATGGGACTTGTGTCACAGTTTTCCAGGGTTCTGATACTTATGTAGATGATACTTTTGCAAGAGGGTTTGATCCAAATGTTAATTATGATGAAGATTCTAGAGAAATCCAATTAAGAGTTTATCCCACTTCAACCTATATGTGTTATGGTTATTTTAAAATAAATATTCCTAGTGGAATTAGTAGTGTTGATTCTGCGGTTTTTGAATTATATCAATGGCAGGCTGCAGGAACAGATAATACTTTAGATACAATATTAAAAGAAGTTAATGATTCATGGGGAGAGACAACCCTTACATGGAATAATCAACCTTATGGAACTCATCTTGCTGATGTTGGAACAAACATGTCATCTACAATAACAAATTTAGATTCTGCAGCAAGTGGCTGGAAAACTTGGACTTTTGATTCAACAGGAAAAAATATTTTAGAAGAATGGTCTTCTGGAGATAGAACAAATAATGGTTTTTTAATTTATATGTATGCTCACGCAGGTGGCGGACCTTATAGAAGAATGCATCATTGTGAATATTCAACAGCTTCTCTCAGACCAAAACTTACTGTTAGTTATGGTTCAAGTGAAATGATTATTGATGGTGCTGGTTTTTCAATTACAGGAAATCAAACAGGGCAGGCAATAGATACAAAAGGAGATTATGATAGTGTTGTTGTAAAGAATTTTG
>CAZBLY010000005.1:28321-31867 GCA_964493265.1 Candidatus Woesearchaeota archaeon | reverse complement strand
AACTTTACTAAATGTGGAAAAGGGGTTGAACTTAATACAGCAGATAATAGCAATAAAATAGAAGATAATAATTTAGATGATTGCGTAGGTTATTGTATTTATTTAATTAATACAGATGCTGCGGTTGGGCAACCAAATATAATTAATAATAATATTCTTGATAATGGTTCTGATACTGGAATCTATATAAGCGGATCTGATTATGCAAATATTACTTTTAATGAAATATCTAATTTTGCAGTTGTTTGGAAAGTAGGGCTTGCCGTTGCTGCCAGTAATAATGTAAAGATTAAATCTAATGTAATCCATAATAATAGGGATGGTATTGGTTGTAAATCTTATTCTACTTCTGGTAATGGTGTAATGATTGAAAACAATACTATTTATACTAATAATAATTATGGAATATTTTTTGATAGAGTAAATTATTTAACTATTTTTAATAACACCATCTATAATAATGTTAATGCAGAAATTGAAACAGAACAGGGGGTCTGGGCAGGAGGTAGACATATTAATATCTCTAATAATACAATTTATCCCCAATCTAAAGGCATACTAACTTCTTATCAAACAGATAGTAGAAATAATATTACATCTAATTTTATTAATTGCAGCGTTTATAATGGCGAATATGCTATTTATCTTCAAGGACCAAATAATACAATCTCTAAAAATAAAATTTATGGTTGTTCTATTGCCGGCATCTATCTTTATAATGCCAATGCTTCTAATAATAATTTTATAGGAAATAAAATTAAGGGTTGCGGATATGGGATCTATCCTGAAACAAACAGCAAGATTAATTATTTTTATGGAACTAACTTTACAGATAATACTAATGATATTAATCAGACTGGTGGAGAAATTTATCTTATTAACACAACAAATTATGACAAATCAACTTTCTCGATTATAGGAGGCAGTACAACAGTTCAATGGTATGCAGAGATTTATGTTAATGATACTTTTGGAGCTAATGTTAGTGGGGCTAATGTCTCTTCATGGAATGTTGATGATGAACTTTCTAACTGGTCCTTAACAAAAGATTCAGGATATACAGCAACAGAAACCCTTAGCGAATTTATGCAGAATGCTACATCAACTTATTATTATACAAATTATAGTTTTAATGCGAGTAAAATAGCTTATTCTGATGATTCTGACTATGTCAATCTAACTGAGAATAAAATAGCTGAGGATAATGATGAAATTGTTTTGACTCTAACCCCTGAAGGCCAAATTAATATTTCTTTTGTTCCTCCAACACCAGATAATAATACAAGGCAAAAAGATAATACTGTAACAATTAATGTTAGTGTAAATGGCAGTTTTAGAATAGATTCTTGTAATCTTGCATGGGATAATGGAACTGGAGAAATAAATATCAGTATGACTAGAGAGACCGCTGGTACTAATGTTTTCTGTTCTAAAACTGAATCAACAACAAGTGGAACAACATATTGGTATAGGGTTTATGCAAATGATACAAAAGAAGAATTAAATGTAACTGATAAAAGGACATTTAAAGAAAACACAGAACCCCCTATTGTTACTTTAACTGTTCCATCAGCTGAGGCGCATATAACTGATAGAACCCCTTCATTTGATTGGGATGAGGTAATAGATGCAGATGGAGATTCAATTCAATATGTATGGAATCTAACCTGTTATGCTGATGCTGGCGGTTCTTGTGATCCTTCTGATGACAGGCTTGTTGAAAATATAACAAATTTAGATTATGAACCAACTGAATTTTTAAAGAATTTCTGGGATACCTTAGAATATTATAATTGGACAGTAAAAGCCTGGGATGGTTATGAATTTGGTCCAATAAGTCTTGTATCTCGTTTCTATATTGATAGTCTTGTTGTTGTCAGTATGATAGATGATACAGTTAATTTTGGTTCTATTTATTCTGGACAGACAAATAATTCAACAGATGATAATCCAACTCCTTTTTCCTTATCTAATGATGGAAATTGTTTTATTAATGTTAGTTTAAATTCTACTCAATTATGGGATAAAACTCCTAATACTAATGAATCTTATAGATATAAATTTGATGAAGTTGAATCAAATTCCTTTAATTCTTCTAACAGCATAATAACGTGGACTAATGTTCCTATTGGAATAACCTCTTATTATGTTTTAAATGAGCTTAATTGGAGCGACTCTTCTGATAATGCTGAAACAGATATTCTTATCACAGTTCCAACTGATGAGATGGCTGGAGTTAAAAGTTCTCTTATGACATTTATAGGGGAATTCATTGATATTTCAGAATAAGATAAAGAAGAAAAAAAAGAAAGAATAAAAAAATAAAAATAGAAAAAAAATGCAAAGAAAAATAAAAAAAGAAAAAATGAAAGCAAGAATGAATATTTTAGTATATATCATGATAAGTATTATATTGATTATTATTATGGTCCTGCAAATACAAACAGTTTTAGCCATAGGAATAACTCCTGGAAGAACAACTGTATTTTATGAACCTGGATTAGAAGGAGCAAACCAGTTTAGGGTGGTAAATAATGAATATAAGGAAATGGATGTTTTACTTTCTGTTGAAGGTTCGTTTAGTGAGACAGATGAATCCATTAAATTACATGAAACTAAACTGCATTTTTTAGCTGATGAGGAATCAAAATTAATTGATTATGATTTTATTTTACCTAAAAATATGGAGCCTGGAATTCATGGGTTAAAAGTAATTGCTATTGAACTTCCTCTAGGAGCTGAACAAGGGACTTATGTTAAAGCAAGAGCTGCCGTAGCTCATCAATTCAGAGTTATAGTCCCTTATCCTGGCAAATATGCTGAAGTCCAGTTAGATATTAGCGAGGATACTGATGAAGGAACTGTGTTTATAATTACAGTTTCAAATTTAGGGACAGATACAATAAATGCATATGCTAGATTAGATATACTTGATTCAAAAGGTGAATTGGTTGCTTCTAAAGAAACAGATAGAAAAACTTTAGAAAGCATGAAGAGAGGAGAATTAACTGTAAAATGGAACAATGATGTAACTGGAGAATATACTGCAAAAGTCACTTTATTTTATAATGGAAAAACAACAGAAACCAGCAAAAAATTTAAAATTGGGCAAAGATTATTTTCAATCAAAAGAATTTTTGTTAGAGATTTTTATCTTGGGGATATAGCCAAATTTGCGATTGTTGTTGAGAACAATTGGACTGAATCTGTTTCTGATGTCTATGCAAAAATGAAATTATTTACTTATGATGAGGATGTTATTGGAGATATAAAATCAGCTTCTGAAGATGTTGATCCTTTTTCAACTAAAACCTTGTATGCTTATTGGGATACTCAAGATATTGATGAAGGGGATTATAAGGGAAATATCATAGTTTATTATGGTAATGATACTACTCAAAGAGAATTGAAAACACAAGTCAAATCAGATTCTATTATTGTGAATATAATTGGTTTAACCGGAGATGTTATATCAGAAAAAGAATCAACTAATACAACACAATTTTTACTTATTATGGCAATAGTTGTATCTGTTTTGCTAAATCT
>CAZBLY010000005.1:27096-28221 GCA_964493265.1 Candidatus Woesearchaeota archaeon | reverse complement strand
AAAAATAACTAGAAAAAGAAATAGGAAAAAAGGAAAATGGAGCCAAAACATAAATTTAAATTAAAATTTTTTAAGATATTGCCTTATATATTGCCGGTAATAACTCTTCTTTTTATGGCTTCTCTATTAATCACATATCAAAATCCTTCAAAACAGAACTTTGTAGGTTTAGCTATTTTTCAATCTCAAGATAATTATGCAATTAAAGGCCAGTTAAAATTAGATAAAAATCAAATAAATAATAGTTGTATTTTAAATATTATAATAAAAAAGAAAGAAGAAGAACAAAAGGAAAATGCAGAAGAAAATGCAGAAGAAAAATATTTAATTATTGATTCTGTAAATCTAACCAATGATTTTTTTGATATAATTTATTCAAATGATGAATGGTATTATATTAATTTAAATGAAACAGGGATTAAAAATAAATTAATAATAGGCAATTATACAATAACTGCATTAGTTTATTATAATAATCTGCTTTTAGATGAGTCTATTGAAAAAATATCTTTTAAATGATTAAATAATTAAATATCAGTAAATAACAGAAATATTTAAATAGTTTATTCTGTTATTTTTTTTAACTTAAGGATAGCTAAAAGAGGAAAATGAAAAAGAAAAAAACAACTATTTCAAAAAAAAACATATCCAAAACAACCATGTCTATTCTTGTAATTACCACCATCCTATTTTCTATTCTTGGAACTTGGTTTTTTTTAAATACCTTTGATAAAATAACTAATGTGGTTAGAAATATTGGGTTTGGAGAAAATCAGAATAATAATCAAGCAAATGTCAAAGTTAATATAAATAGCCCTCCAAAATATGATAAGGATGGGGGAGAAGTAAGACTTGACATAGTAAATCCCAATTAAATAAAATTAAATAAAAAATAAAATAATAAAAAAGATGAATATAGACAAACTTTTGGTTTTTTTGTTAGTTGTTTCTATGGTTATCAGCGTTATTGGAATTGGTTATAGTATTAATAAGTTGAATAAAATAACGGGTTTTGCAACAACAGATACTGGCTTTGTAAATATAACTTTAGAGACCAATGTTTCTGTTAGTGCAACAACAGATACTGTTAATTTTGGAAGCGGTTATCTCGAAGCAACAAAGGAC
>CAZBLY010000005.1:7895-26996 GCA_964493265.1 Candidatus Woesearchaeota archaeon | reverse complement strand
ACTTGGGTTTCTGGAACCATGAAAATAACTCTGGATTTTATCCCAGATATGGAAAAGACTTTTGTTTATTCTGCAGGTGGGCCGGCAGGAGTATATACTGCTTATGTTAAAGGAACACTTAATGAAAGTTTTATTCTTGATCAAACAACTTTTTTTCTAAAGCCTGGAGAGACAATTAGATTAACAGCAAAATTAAAATTGCCACAAACTTTAGATCCTGGCATATATGGTAATTTTATTTGCTTTCTTCAAGGAGAACCTACAAATGGAGAAAGTGGTAGTGCGGTTGTAGTAAGAACAGAATCTTGTGCCATCATAAATATAAGATCTCTTTATTCTGAGCCAAAAATAGAGATTAATCTAAATGCTCCAAATTTAAATATTAATGAAAAAAAAGAATTTTCAATAAATGTGAATAGTTGGACAGAACAAAATTTAGATATTAGAGGCTCAATAAAAATAAAAAACAGCGATGGAACTGTTTTAAAAACATTAAAAACAGAGGAAAAAAAATTATTAAGTGGAAAAACGCAAATTTTGCATTCTGTTTTTAATGCACATGATTTTTCTCAGGGAAAATATAATGCTAGTGCTGTGGTTTTTTATACTGGGGGTTTTGAAGAAGATGAAAAAACTTTCGAAATAGGGGCCTTGGATTTTGATATTCTTAATTTTACAAAACAGTTTGAAGCAGATAAAATAAATCCTTTTGAGATAGAAATTAAAAGTTATTGGAATAATGATGTAACTGTTGATGCAGTAGTTTATTTAAGAATTAATGACAGCTTTGTTAAATTTGGAGAAACCCCGCCTTTTGATATTAAACCATTAGAAAGAAAAAAAATCACAGGTTATTTTGATGCAAATGGTCTGAGACCTATAAATTATGATTCTAAAGTTGTTCTTTATTATGAGGGCAAAACAACTGAAAAAACAGCCACTATAGTTATAATTCCTAAGGAAAGGATAGTAGAAATGCCTGCTTCAACTACCATCCTTTTAGCAATCTTAATAATAATAGTTTTATTCTTGATATTTATTGTAATTTTTATGATGAGAAAGTTGCAGAAGCAAACTGCCAAAACTATCAGAAAAAAGAAAAAGATAAAGAAAAAGAAAAGTTAAAAAACAGCAGAATTCTCTATTAATTATGGTAAAAAATATAAAAAAGGTAAATAATAAAGATAAAATTAAGAATAAGAAAAAAATAAAAAAAAGAATAATATTTATTCTTATTCTGGTTGTTGTGGCTCTAATTTTCTCTTCTTTTACAATCTTGATATATAATTATATTAACTATCTTAATAACGAGCAAACCACAGTTTATGATATGAAATTACAAGTTGGTGATCATATTGCTTTTAATGTTGAGAATGAAAGTTTAAATTTTGGGATGGTTATGCCGGAAGGGACTTCAGAGAGGAATATAAAAATTTCATCTGATGTTCTGGTTCACACAACAATTTTTTTTGAGGGAGATGAAGACCTTATTAATTGGGTGCGTGTTTCAAAAAATGATTTTTATTTTAAAGGAAAGGATAGTATTATTTTTACAGTTAGTGTACCAGAAACTGCAAAATTTGGCAATTATGCTGGAAAAGCAGTGATTTTTTTTAAGAAAGAACAAACAAAATAAAAAATAATAGGAAAAATAATAGGAAAAATAAAAAATAATAAAAAATAAATTATAATTTTAAATTTTTAAATTATTTGTAGGAAAAGAAAAAAAGTGAAAAAGAGGAAATATACTAATATTTATAATAAAAAAAGAAAATATGATAAAAAAGAAAAATATAATGATATTAAAATAGAGAAAGCATTGAAAAAAACAAACAAAACAAACAAAACAAACGAAATAAATAAAACAAAAAAAATTATTTTTCTTGCACTTATAATTTGCTTTTTTTTGATTTCTGCAATTTCTGCAATTTATTTTTTAGAGATAAAAGAAAAGATTATAGGTAAAACAGGGATTGTTGGAAAAGCAATTGCTGTTGGATATGTAACTTTTTGTATGGATGTTGCACTTCCAGTCCTTGACCCAATAGGAAATTTAATTGCTTATGCAGGGGAGCCATTTAATTTTAAAGTTAATGCAACCAGCCCCAGTGGAAAAACAGTTTATTATTATGATAATGTCTCTTTTTTTGAGATTGATGAATTGACAGGTTGGATAAACTTTACACCTAGTGCAGAAAATGAAGGAATTTATTCAATTAAAATTTCTGCTAGCCATAATATCTGCGTAGATTCAAGTGCATTTGAAATAATAGATTTTACTATTTTAGCAAATTATTCTCCAGAGTGGAATGAATCAAAGAATTATAGTTTTAATTTGACAGAAGATGTAAACTTTTTCTTAAACATCTCTAATTATGCCACAGACCCGGATAATGATACAGTAACTTTTTATTCAAATCCATCGAATTTTCCTTCTTTTAATCTGACAGAAAATGGAATAATTAATTTTACCCCTGTTGATGCTGATGTTGGCATTCATTATTTTAATATTACTGCTAGTGATGGAGAGGGAAATTCATCCCATTTATTTAATTTTAATATAACTAAT
Source organism: Candidatus Woesearchaeota archaeon (assembly GCA_964493265.1). Lineage (GTDB taxonomy): Archaea > Nanobdellota > Nanobdellia > Pacearchaeales > UBA284 > DAOWHW01. The sequence continues at coordinate 24,427 of CAZBLY010000005.1, read as the reverse complement.
ATAAATGATGCACCTATTTTAGACCCGATAACTACTCCACAATATTCTTGTGAAGATAGTTTATTTTATTATGATGTAAATGCAAGTGATGATGATTTGTTAATTCCTAATACTATAGAACAACTTTATTTTTATAATAGTCCAGAAACCCTATTTGTTATAAATGAGAATACTGGAGAGATTATTTTCACACCAAATTATAATGTTGCTGGCAATCATCTTTTAGGTATTTATGTTACAGATGAAGAAGAATATGATGAGCAGGATGTTATGTTTATTATAATTCCTATTAATGATAATCCTTATATTGATTCTTCTATAGGAACACAGACTGTTAGAGTGAACAAAACTTTGTCTCTTACTATTCTAGCTAGTGATGAAGAAGATGGAACTAATAGCGAAGGTAATTTAATTTTTAATATTAGTTTTAATGGCGGTACAGAATTATTTTCAATAAATGAAACAACAGGAGAAATTAATTATACAGCCAATGATACAGATGTTGGAAATTATAATATTACTGTTTGCGTTCTTGATCAAGGCATAACAAAACCAGATTATAGTTCTTTTTGTGGTGATGATTATTTTCCAAAATCAGACTGTGTAAATTTTTCACTTGCTGTTCTTGAATTCAATAATCCGCCAGAGATAATAAGCTACTATCCTCTTGATTTGGAACCAACAATACAGGAAACAGAAAGTTTATATTTTAATGTTAGTGCTTATGACCCAGATGGAACCACCTTAACAATTTATTGGTATATTAATGATATAATATCTAAATCTAGTTTTGGTGATGAATCTGATTTTACTTTTAATACTACTTATGGCGATGCTGGAATTTATAAAATTAAAGCTGTAGCAAGTGATGGTGAAGATTCTGATTTTGTTCAATGGAATGTAACAGTTTTGCCTATAACTTTGCCACCTCCCGGAGGTGGAGGCGGAGGTGGAGGTGGAGGAGCAGTTTCATGTAAAGAAAAATGGAAATGTACTGGTTGGAGTGAATGTCAGAATATTTCTATAATAAAGGCTTTGCTTACAGAGGAACAATATGAATTATGGAAAAAAGAGACTTATGAATTAACAAGCAGATTAAAAATATCCTTTTCTCAAATCGGGATTCAAAATAGAGTTTGTGAAGATGTATCTAAATGCAATACTTTTTTACTTAAACCATCAGAGATAATGAGTTGTGTTTTAATTCCATCTCCTTCTTGTTCTGATGGGATAAGAAATTGTCATGATGGCGCTTGTGAAATTCTTATTGATTGTGGTGGTCCTTGTAAACCTTGTCCTATTAAAATCAAAAAGCCGATAGAATTTCCAAGGCCAACCTTTATCTGTGGAGATAAAAGATGTAATATTAGAGAAATGTTTACTTGCTTAGGTGATTGTTATATTATTTGGATATTATGGTTGATTGCAATGATATTATTCATAATGATATTATTCATAATTAAAAAAGAAAAGGATAAGAAGGAAAAGGATAAAAATAAAAAGAGAAAGATAAAAAAAGGAAATTATCTTAAATAATATAGAAAAAAATTAAAAAAATTAAAAAGAGGCAAAAGGAAAATTAGGAAATTAATTAGAAGATTAAGTCAAAAATCAAAAGTAAAAAATTAAAAATTAAAAATTAAAATGAGGCAAATAAAAAAAGATAATAATTTAATTTTTTTAGTATTTGTAATTTTTTTAATCTTCTTTATGTTATTTATTTTATTCCAACTTAAGATTGGATATGCTAGTGGCAGTTATGAAGGGGTTAATACTTCTCTTTCTATCTGGGATGATACAGATAGTAGTGATAGATATACTTATAATACCAACTGTAATTTGGGTTGGAAAACTCAATCTTATTGGAATGTTTACTTTTCTGTGAATTATACTAAAAAAGATACTGCAGAGGCAATTAATTATAGTTATGGTAATTGTACCCTAAGATTTGATGAGAATAATTCTGGAAGTTATACAGATTGGAAAAATATGACTTATAATGAAACCTCGGGCCTTTGGGAATATAATAGAAGTTTTACAGCAAAAGGGCTATTAGATTGGGAAGCAAACTGTACAACAAATTTAGTCTATTATGAAAATTTAAGTGTGGGGGATACTGCAGAGATAAAAAATTCTGAGCCTTGTATTTTTGGTAAAGGGCCAGGAGGCAACCTGCCAAATTCTTCTTGTTATGAAGATAGTGTCTGTTATTATAATTTTAGCACTAATTGCAGTGATGATGATTTAAATGATATTTTAGACTATAATCTATATGAAATAAATAATCAAAGTTCAAGTAATTTTCCTTGGTTTTCAATTAATACTTCTACCGGGATGATAAAAACAAACGCAACAACAGATAGCAATACAGGAGATTTTGATCTAGATTTGATTGTTGGAGATACCCCGATAGAAGGAACTGGAACTGCATCAAGCATAGCTACCCTGCCCATTACAGTAGTGGCTGTAAATGATATTCCTTTTTTTACAGCTTTGCCAGGAATAACAGAAAATGCAACTGAAGAGCAATGGTTCAATTTTACTGTTACAGCTTCTGATGAAGAAAATGATGTTCCTTTTTATTTTAATTTATCTTTTATCAATAATTGCAGTTTAGCAAATTGGAGTTCTAGAATTAATTGTACTCTTTTTGAGATAAATCATAGCAGTGGAAAGATAAGTTTTCTGCCATCAAATGATGATGTGGGTATTTTTTGGATAAATTTTACTGTCAAAGATTCAGGAAGTCCAAACCAGACCAATTTAACTTTAGTCATGTTTGAAGTGATAAATGTGAATGATGCTCCTTTATTTGTTTATGCTTGTGATAATGAAACAAATGCAACAGAAGATATCAGTTTTAATTGCTGGATAAATGCAACTGATGTGGATGAAAATCAAAGTCTTAATTTTACTTCTAATTATAGTTGGTTTACTTTTAACAATTCGCAGACAAATATAAGTATAGTAACAGATAATGAGAGTGCTAGTGCTTTAATTAATTTTACTCCAAATGATACAGCGGTTGGAAATTTCTCAATTAAAATAATTGCTATAGATACTGAAGGAGCATCTAATTTTACTATTATTTTGTTTAATGTGAGCAATGTTCAAGATAATCCTAAAATTCCTTCAATAGCCAATAAAACTTGCTATAAGGATATAGTTTGTGAGAAATATATAAATTCAAGTGATGATGATTTATTGATTCCTATAGAAGGCAAAGGAATTTTTAATGAGAGTTTAAATTTTTCATCTAATATAACTTTTTTTAATATAACCAAAGTCTCTGAAAGCTATAATGGTTCTTCTAATGTTGCTATCGGAATAATTAATTTTACACCAACCCAAGGAGATATAGCAACCCATTTGATAAATATTTCTGTGATTGATAATTCTAGCCTGATAAATTCAACTGTCTTCATATTAATAATAGAGAATAATACCATCCCAGAGTGGAATGAATCAAAGAATTATAGTTTTAATTTGACAGAAGATACAAACTTTTTCTTAAACATCTCTAATTATACCACGGATCCAGATAATGATGTAATAACTTTTTATTCAAATCCACCGAATTTTCCTTCTTTTAATCTGACAGAAAGCGGAATAATTAATTTTACTCCCGCTGATGCTGATGTTAATTTTCATTATTTTAATATTACTGTTAGTGATGGAAAGGGAAATTCATCTCATCTGTTTAATTTTAATGTAACTAATATAAATGATGCGCCCATCCTTTCAAACATCCAAAATATAACTACAGAAGAAAATAATCAAACTTTAATTTATTTTTATGGCAGGGATGATGATTTACTTATTCAGAATAAAAACATCTTTAATGAAAGTTTAAATTTTTCAAGAGATATAATAAATTTGACTGGAGATTACAGAGGGCTATTTGATATAACCACTTTAAATATTACAACAAATAAAACATGGGCCTTAATAAATTTCACACCTGTTCAAGAAGATATTGGAAATTATACTGCCATTATAAATGTAAGTGATAATTCTAGTCTAAAAGATTCTGTAAGTTTTAATATATCAATAACAGATATAAACAATACTCCGAGCCTTGATAATATAGGTAATCAGGTTGCTGGAGTTAATATTCCTTTTACAATGAATATAAGTGCAATAGATCAAGATAATGATACCTTAATATTCTATAGTAATACTAGCTGGTTTACTTTTAATAATTCACAAACAAGCATAACAGTAATACCACAAAATAAGATTGCCAATGCAACAATTTCTTTTACCCCTTTAGGTGCAAATTCTGGTACACACAAAATCAAGATTAATGCAAGCGATGATAACTCCAATAATTCAGATACTTTTGATATTCGAATTTATGATCAACCCAGCATTATTGGGATGAATTGTTATAATGTATCAGAAAATGGAACTTTTTATTGTACAGGTATTATAAGTCAAGGAGTATCTGGTGATATTAATTGTACATTAACTTTAACAAACTCTTCTCTTGGAAATAAAAGCAACGCCACTTCTTGTACAGTAGGTAATTTTAATGTAAGTTTTAAAACAAATTTTACAGATGAAGGCATCTATGATGTGGAATTGAATGTTTCTAATCCATTTTTTTCTTCAACAAGCAGCAAATTGACAAATATAAGCCATTCTAATGCACCCCCTAAATTCTTGACAGATATAAATGATATTGAGATTTCAGGAACTTCATCAGACATAAATATCTCAAATAATTTTTATGATGCAGACCATTGGGATGTAAAATATAATCAGACAATAAATTTTACATGGGCGCAATTTAATAATAGAACAGCTTGTGAATCAAATGGGGCTAATGTTTCTGTTTTTAGCATAAGTGTTGGTTCTCCAGATAATTATTCTTATATTACAAGCATCAGCTCTTCAGCAAGTGCTTCCGCTATAGTTAAAATTTGGGCCACAGATTCTGAAAATTCAAATTATAATGTAAGCTCTAATTGCTTTCTTGTTAGTTTTACTGTAAGTCCTCCGATTATTGAAGCAGTTAGTAGTGGGGGTGGTAGCGGAGCATCAAAACCAGTAACAATTAAAATATCTACTCCAGAACCAATCTCTTTGGATTCTTTAGGGACAATTACTGTTCCTATACAAATAGAAAATATAGGGGAATCTTCTATAAGTTCTATAACTCTTGGTGCATCTTCAAAAAGAAAAGATGTTACTTTTAAACTTTCAAAAGAAGAAATAAGTTCATTAAGTGTAAATCAAAAAGAAAATATAAATTTAGAGATTAAAGCCAAGGCGCCAGATGTGATAGATATTGAACCTTTAGAAGTCAATATTTTTGCAGAGGCAAAAACCCCCAAAGTTAGTGCTTCAGCAAAATTCTTAGTTAATTTGATTGAACACAATAGAGAAGAGAGATTGAAAGCAGAAGAAAAAAAGAAGATTTTAGAAGAACTTATAACTTCAAATCCAGAATGTATGGATCTAAAGGAATCTTTAGAAAAAATAACTGAAGCTTTTAATCAGAGAGATTATATCGAAGCTATAGAAATATCTGAAGATGCTATCCAAGCATGTAAAAATTTAATATCCGGAGAAATATCTCTTAGCACGCCTAAAAAAGAAAAATGGCCTATACTGGTTTTTGTTTTAATATTTTTTACTATTATCTTATTCATTTTAATCCTATCTTCATATTATATTTTTAAAATGAAAAAATTTAAATAAATGATTTTTTTTCAATAAGAATGGTTGTTTCACAAAAAGAGGTAAGTAAGTATGGAAATGTATTGAAAAGAGTTAAATTAGAATTATCAAAAATTGTTGTTGGTCAAGATGAAACAATAAATTCTTTATTAACTTCTATATTAGCAAATGGTCATGTTTTGGTTGAAGGTATTCCAGGAATTGCAAAAACCCTTATAATCAGAGCTCTTGGAGAGGTAAGTGGCTGTACAGTAAAAAGAATACAATTTACAGTAGATCTATTGCCTACAGACATATTGGGGTTAACAATTTATTCTAAACAAAAAAAATTCGTTTTTGTAAAAGGTCCAATATTTGCAAATTTTATAATTGCTGATGAAATAAATAGGGCACCCCCTAAAACCCAATCAGCAATGTTAGAATCAATGCAAGAAAAACAAGTGACAATTGGAAGGCGCACCTTTCCCTTAACTAAACCTTTTTTTGTTATGGCAACCATGAATCCTATAGAGACTGCTGGTGTTAATCCTCTGCCAGAAGCACAGATAGACAGATTTTTATTTAAAATTAATATGGATTATCCTTCTAGAGAGGAGGAAGGAGATATAATGAAGCACAATATTACATTAAAAAGATTTGAAGATTATAATCTAAAATCCATAATAAATCCCGTTAACATAATTAAAATGCAAGAATTAACAAAAAAAATATATCTTTCTAAAGAGGTGGAAAATTATATTGTAAAAATAGTTAGGGCAACAAGAAAAAAGAATAGGCAGTTCCCATTAAATAAATATATTGAATATGGTGCTTCACCAAGAGCTGCTATTGGCATGTTTATAGGTGGCAAAGCCGAAGCATTAGTTAATGGTGTGAATCATGTAACTCCAAGTCACATAAAGAAAGTTGCTTATAATGTCATGAGGCATAGGATTCTTTTAAATTATTCTGGTCAAGCAGAAGGAATAAAATCAGACGATATTATAAAAGGAATATTAAACAAAATTCCTGTACCATAAATGAAAGGATCAGATATCAATAAATAAATTGATTATAAATTAATAAATGAAAAGATTAAATATTAATGTTGAAAAAATAACTAAGAATCTAGAGGTATTTACTAGACAGCTAATGACAACAAAAGTCCTGGGCAGATATAGGTCTGTGTTTAGAAGTAGGGGGTTAGAATTTGAGGATTATAGAGATTATAATCAGCAAGATGACGCCTCCACTATAGACTGGAAAGCTAGTATGAGAATTAATAGATTAATGGTAAGAGAGTATAAAGAAAAAAGAAATCTTAAAATTTTTTTTATTTTTGATACAAGCCAAAGTATGCTTTTTGGTTCAACATCAAAATTAAAGAGCGAATATGCTGCTGAACTTGCGGCATCTTTTGCTTATCTAATACAGAGAGCTGGAGATAATTTTGGATATGCTCTTTTTAATAATAAGATATCAAAATTTAGACTTCCTTTAAAAGGAATGCAACAATTTTATATTTTTTTAAATGATCTTTCAGATTTATCAGATTGGGGTGGAGGATTTAAGCTTAAAGATACTCTTGATTATGTTTTTAATTTGCTTGAGGATACGGCCATAGTAATAATTATCTCCGATTTTATAGGATTGGAAAAAGATAAAGGATGGAAAGAAAAATTTAAACTTTTTACAAAGAAATTTGATACAATAATGATGATGGTTAGGGATGTGAGGGATGAAACCTTGCCAAAAGAAAAAATAGAAATAACCTTACAAGACCCTTATTCAGATAATTCTATTTGTGTCAATTCTGAATTGATTAGGAAAAGATATCAAGAATATGTTAGTAAAAAAGAAAAAGAATTAAAAAAGATATTTACAGAGGCTGGAGCAGATTTTGTAAAATTAAGAACAGATCAGTTTTTCTTACCTTTATTAATTAATCTACTTAAAAAAAGATCACAGGGCAAGTTTTTAAAATGATAGGATTTGAAAATCCTTTTTATCTTATTACTTTAGTATTTCTTATTCCTTTGATAATATTTATTCATTTTTTTTCACTTAAAAATACAAAAAGAAAAACTTTAAAATTTGCAAATTTTGAAGCAATGGAGAAAGTTACAGGAGATCAAATTCTTTCGAAGAACTTTGTAATGCTTTATTTAAGAATTTTTATTGTTGTACTTTTTATTTTGGCCTTGAGTGGTGTAAAAATCATATATACTGGTTCAATTACTGATAGGGCACATATTATAGCAATAGATTCTTCTGCAAGTATGAAAGCAGATGATTTAATGCCAAACAGATTTGAAGTGGCAAAAAGTACTGCAATTAAATTTGTAGATGATTTGCCAAAAGGATCTGAAGTTGGAGTAATATCTTTTGCAGGATCCTCTTTTATAGAACAACCGATTACAAATGATAAAGCAAAAATAAAAGAAGCCATCAACAATATCAATTTAAGAGAACTGGGGGGAACAAATTTATTTGATGCTATAATAACCTCAGCAAATTTATTAAAAGCACCAAATACTAAAGGGGCAATAATCTTATTAACTGATGGCCAATTTAATATAAAGGTTCTAGAAGATATTTTGGTTTATGTGGATGAAATTCCAGTTTATACTTTAGGAATTGGAACAAAACAAGGTGGGATTTTTGAAGGAAACACAACTTCTTATTTAGAGGATAAAACCCTTAAAGAGCTTGCAAATTATTCTGGAGGAGATTATTTTAATATTAATTCAACAGAAGATTTAGATAGGGCTTATTCCAAGATTTTGAATATAAAAGTCAGCAAAAAAACTATTAATCTTTCTACTTGGCTTTTAATTATCTCCTTGTGCGCTTTTTTAATAGACTGGTTTCTTTTAAATACCAGATATAAAAGCCTGCCTTAATATTTCTATCTTTTTAATATTCTTATTTTATGTTAATTAATATTAAATTTTTTTCTTTTTCTTTTCTTCTTTTCTAATTTTCCTTTTTTTACCTTTACTTTTGCCTTTAATTTTTTTACTTTTGTTTTTAATTTTCCTTTTTTTACCTTTAATTTTGTTTTTACTTTTTATTTTTTCATTTTTATTTTTACCTTTATTTTTTTCACTTTTAATCTTTCCTTTTTTCTTTTTCCTCCCTATTTTTCCCTTAAGGATATAACAGAATTCTGAGATAAGTTCTTCAATATCCTCTTTTGATGAACTAGAAGAGTATTTTAAATCAAGTCTTTTTAATGGTCTAATAAATCCCTTCATACTCTTTTTCTTTCTAAGCTCTGTAATAAGTTCTTCAATAGTAAATTCATAATTAATTTTTAAAACATTTTTAAAAAGTTCTTTTATTATTTCATAAAAATTGTCCCAAGATTTTCTTAATTTTTTTACTTTACTGACTCTTCCTTCCAATCTTTCAAGTTTTTTCAAATAATAAAGATAATATTCTTTATTAACATGTTTTTCCCCATTTAATTCAGCTATCCTTTCTGCTTTTTTTCCATTAATTTTTTTTATGATAAATAAAATAAGAAGAATTAATTCAATTATTATTAAAATTATAGGAATTAAAATAATTATAGAATATTTAAATGCATTTGTGTTTGCCATTTTTATATTGTTTTGATTCTTACCTCTTTTTATTGCCTTTATTATTTTTATTATCTTTGTCTTTCTTATTATGTTATTGTATCATTACCATGTTATCTTCCTTATTATTAATAAATATAGATTTCTTTTTTATATCTTTCGCTGTTTGAATCTTAAAAGAAGAACATTTAAATTATTTTATTCTTTTTTGCGCAATATTTAAAAATACTAGTTATCATTCTTAATTAGAAAAAGAGGTTAAAAAAGTAGAGAAAAGATCTTATTTTAAAAATCAACATTATAATATTTAAATCTTCAAGTTGAAAAAAGCAAAAAATGTCAAGAAGAAAAAAGCAATCAAAAAGAAAAGAGATAGAAGCAAGAACAAGAAATAGGGATAAAGATGGAAATAAGATAAAAAATAAAAATAAAAATAAAACAATCACTCTAATAATTTTAATAGTTATTGTTTTTTTAATTATAATTCTACTACCTTTTGCCTTTCTGAGCGGAAGTTTTGCTAAAATAAAAAATACAAGAAATAATGTTGCTTTAATATCTATAGATGGCATGATTCTTTCAGGATCTAGTCAAACCTTTATACCATCTGGAGCAAGTTATTCTGATGATATTATTTCTTATATTCAAAGCGCAATAAAAAATAAGAATATTAAAGCAATAATTTTTGAAATTAATAGTCCTGGTGGTTCTGCAATAGCATCAAGTGAAATAGCAGATGCAATTAAAGAAGCTAGAGCAAGTAACAAAACCACTGTTGCTGTAATAAGAGAACAAGGGACATCTGGAGCTTACTGGATAGCAAGTGCTTGTGACCACATAATAGCCCACCCTCTTAGTATGACAGGTTCAATCGGAGTTCTTGCATCTTATCTTGAAATTTCAGGTCTACTTGAAATGTATAATGTAACATATGAAAAACTTACATCAGGAGAGCATAAAGATATAATGAGTCCTTATAGAGAACTTACGGGTGAGGAAAGACAGATGATACAAAAAAAACTAGACTTAATTTATGAAGCATTTATTAAAGAAGTTGCAATAAATAGGAACCTAGAAGAAAGCCAGGTAAGAAAGCTGGCTGATGGAATGTTTTATCTTGGAATAGAGGCAAAAGACTTTGGTCTTGTGGATCAATTAGGAAACAAAGAAGATGCAATTAAATATATAGAAGAAAAACAAAATATTAAAGCAAGAATAACAGAATATAAAGAAAAAATATCTTTTCTCAGCAGTTTATCAGGAATACAATCACAAAATTCCTATTGGATAGGAAGAGGGATAGGAACAGCCTTAATTGAAACAAGTTTTTTTAATTCCTTGAATATAATTGCTTAATTCTTCTTACAAAAACAAAACTATTTAAATTTGTTCTACGAGATTTAATTATGGCAACCAGATTTAGCCAGATAGAAAAAAAGTGGCAGAATGAATGGGAAAAGAAAAAAATCTTTCAAGTTAAGGAAAGAAAAGGCAAAAAGAAATTTTATGTTCTTGAAATGTTTGCTTATCCTTCTGGTTCTGGTTTGCATATGGGTCATGCATTTAATTATACTATTGGGGATATTTATGCAAGATTTATGAGAATGAATGGTTTTAATGTTCTCTATCCTTTTGGTTATGATTCATTAGGATTGCCTGCTGAAAATGCTGCAATCAAAGCAAAAATTCATCCTAAAAAATATACTGAAAAAGCAATAGCCAATTTCATAAAACAGCAAAAAGCCCTTGGTCTTAGTTATGATTGGTCTAGACTTATCAAAACACATGATCCAGAATATTATAAATGGGATCAATGGATTTTCTTGCAGATGTTTAAGAAAGGTCTAGCTTACAGAAAAAAAGCCCCGGTTAATTATTGTCCTAAATGTAAAACAGTTTTAGCAAATGAACAAGTTATTCAAGGAAAATGCTGGCGTCATGAAGATACTAATGTTGAAATCAAGCATCTTGAACAATGGTTTTTTAAAATAACAGATTATGCAAAAGAACTTTATGACAATATAGACAAACTCAAAGGCTGGCCAGAACAAATCAAGTTAATGCAGAAAAACTGGATTGGAAAAAGTCAAGGAATTGAAATTGATTTTGAGATTGTTAATCCTGAAAAAGAAAAGATTAGCAATGTTGTTGTGATTCATGGCGCAAGTAAGCAGGATCGAGAAAAGATTAGGAAAGGTTATCCTCCACAAAATAAAAGGCATTGGATTCTATGGCTAAAAAAAATGCTGGAAAATAAAAAAATAAAAATGACAAACCCCCTGATGCCCAAAAACTGGGATCCAAGATATAATGAATGGAAAAAAGAATTTGAAAAAATTAATATTGATGAAAATTCAATTTTAGTTGGGCATAGTGCTGGTGGGGCTTTTTTAGTTCGTTGGATTGGGGAAAAAAAGAAAAGAATAAAAAAACTTATTTTGGTTTCTCCAGGCAAAGCTGGTAAAACAGAGAAATTCTCTGAACTATACGGAAATAAAAATTACAAGAACATTCAGAAATATGTTAGAGAGCAAATAATTGTTTTCACTGCTGATGACGATAATCCAGTTCATATTAAAAATGCTTATGAGTATGAAAAAGAATTGCCTGCAAAAGTGATCCATTTTGGAAGAGGGTATGGTCATTTTACAGAAAGAGGGATGAGAAAAAGAGAATTCCCAGAACTTCTCAACGAGATTCTTCCAAATGAAAAATGGCCAATCTTTACAACTCGTCCAGATACAATTTATGGTGTAACATTTATGGTTATTTCTGCACAACATCCAAAACTTCCTGAATTTGTAAAAGGAACTAAACAAGAAAAACAAGTTATGAAATTTATCAGCAAACTTAAAGGAATAAAGCAAGAAGATTTAGATAAAATGGAAAAAGAAGGTGCCTTTACTGGAAAATATGCAATTAATCCAATAAATAATGAAAAGATTCCAGTTTATGTTGGAAATTTTGTTCTTGCTGAATATGGTTCTGGAATGGTTATGGCTGTTCCTGCTCATGATCAAAGAGATTTTGAATTTGCTAAAAAGTATAAGCTACCAATTAAATTTGTTATCCAACCAAAAAATCAAAAACTAAGCGAGAAAACAATAAAACAAGCTTATGAAGAGGAAGGAGTTCTTATTAATTCTGGAAAATTTAATGGTTTAGATAATGAAAAAGTTATTAGTAAAATTTCTGATTATCTTAAAAAAATAAAAAAAGGCAGGCCAATTACTCAATATCGCTTAAAAGACTGGTTAATTTCTCGACAAAGATATTGGGGAACGCCAATCCCTGTTGTCTATTGTGAAAAATGTGGTATAATCCCAATTCCTGAAAAAGATCTTCCTATAAAGCTTCCAGAAAAAGTTAAATTTGGAAAAGGAAATCCTCTTGAAACAGCAGAGTCCTGGATAAAAACAAAATGTCCAAAATGTGGAAAAGAAGCTAGAAGAGAAACCGATACAATGGATACTTTTGTTAATTCATCCTGGTATTTCTTGCGATATTGTGATCCAAAAAACAAGAAGAAAATATTTGATCCCAAAAAAGTAAAATATTGGATGCCTATTGATCAATATATTGGAGGAACCGAACATGCAACAGGACATCTTATTTATTTTAGGTTTTATACCAAATTTTTACGAGATATGGGTTTATTGAATTTTGATGAACCTGCTTTAAAATTATTTAATCAAGGAATGATTCATGGTAAAGATGGTTATGTTATGTCAAAATCAAGAGGAAATGTAGTTTTACCTGAAGAAGTTTCTAAAAAATATGGAATTGATACTGCCCGTCTTTTCCTAGTTTCCATGGCAGGTCCTGATAAGGATATTCAGTGGAGTGATAAGGGAATAGAATCTAGTTTAAAATTTATTAATAAAGTAATAAATTATTTTTCAAAAATCAAGTTTGGAAAAATTGATGCTAGAATTGAAAGTAAGCTTAACAAGACAATAAAAGAAGTTACCCAAGATATTAAGGAATTTAAATATAATTTAGCTATAATTAAGATAAGAAAATTATTTGATTCTTTTAAGCAGATTGATAAAAAGACTGCAGAAGCATTTATCAAACTGCTTCATCCATTTTGTCCACATATTACAGAAGAATTATGGCACAATCAGAATAAAAACTTCATTTCATTGGAAAAATGGCCAAAATACGACGAGAAAAAAATAAACAAAAAATTTGAACAGGAAGAGGAGATTCAAGAAAAACTGAAAGAAGATGTTAGACATATTATTAGAATTATTAGGAAAAAGCCAAAAGCTGTTTATATTTATGTTATTCCTAAAGAACTTGATATTTATGAACTTGTAATTAATGATTTAAAAGAGGAATTTTTATGTAAGGTGGAGATTCAGTCAAGCAATAAAATAACTTATGACCCGCAGAAAAAGGCTAAAAAAGCTAAGCCAGGAAAGCCAGCTATTTATGTTGAATAAGTGCAATAGTTTTTAAAAACTTCTAATTCTTTTTATTTTAGGCTAAAGAGGTTAATGATATGAATCGTGAAAAAATTAAAATTGCTATGGCAGTTGCTGTTTCTAAGGCTCTTGGCTATAAACAAGAGTTTGATGGCATTCTAGATCCTAATTGGCCAGAAGTTTATGAAAAAATTCTTCCAGAGATTGAACAGGCAAGAAATAGAATAGTAAGAATGGCTCAGATTGCTGCTATTTCAAAAGCAATCAAATATTCAGAAGAACATCCTACTGTTGGAGAGAAACAAATTCTAAAACAGGTAATGAAAGAATCAGAATTAATTATTAAAGATATTGAAAAGTTTGGATGATTTTTATTCCAAAACAGCCCTTATTCTTCTAACGCCTCCGGCAACACTTTCTTGTTTTGTGATTTTAAAATGGCCAAGCTCATTAGTGTTTTTAACATGAGGGCCCATGCAGATTTCTATACAATCATCAATAATATATACAGAAACAATTTTGCTTTTATATTCAAATTCTGATTTAGCTATCTTCTTTGCCTCGCTGACAGGCATTTCTTTTCTTACAACTGGAATTGCTTGTTTAATTTTTTTGTTAACTATATCCTCGACTTTTTTAACTTCTTCATCATTCAGCTTGCGATCAAAATTAAAATCAAATCTTATTCTTTCTGGGGTAATATTAGAACCTCTTTGCATTATATTTGAACCAATAACCTTTCTTAAAGCATATAAAAGAAGATGGGCTGCTGTATGCAGTTTTGTTGTTTCATAGCTTGCATCACTCAAGCCACCTTTGAATTTTTTTTCAGCTCCTTTTCTTGAAATTTCTTGATGAGTTTTATATTCTTTGTAGAAGGATTTTTCATCAACTTTAATTTTCTTTTCTTCAGCAAGTTCTTTTGTCATTTCAATTGGAAAACCATATGATTGGAACAATAAGAAAGCTTCTTTTCCTGAGATTTTTTTATCTGTGGCCATTTTATTAAACTTATTAAGACCTTTTTCCAGAGTTTTTTTGAATTTTTCTTCTTCTTTTTTCAGTTCGCTAAAAATAAAATCTTGCTTCTTTTTTAGAATAGGATAATCTTGTTTGTTAATATCTATGACTATTTTTGCTGCTTCTCTAATAAAGGCAAAATCATTCATACCCAAAAGTCTCATATGTCTCATAGCTCGTCTTATGAAACGTCTGAGAATATAACCTTGGTCAACATTACTTGGAACAATTTCCTCTAAAAGAATAAAAACAGATGCCCTAATGTGGTCTGTTATAATCCTCATTGATATTAATTGTTCTTTATTCGGTTCTTTTATTTTACTTAATTCTTTAATTTTATCCATTATTGGTTTGATTGTGTCAATTTCATAAACAGATTTTTTTCCTTGCAAAATAGCCGTAGTTCTCTCGACCCCCATTCCTGTATCAACATTTTTTTGTTTGAGAGGCTCAAAACTTCCTTGCTTTGTTTTGTTATATTGCATGAAAACATCATTCCATATTTCAAAGTATTTTCCGCAACCACATCCTGGCTTACATTTCTTGCTACATGGTTCTTTTCCTGTATTAACAAATATTTCGGTATCAGGTCCACAAGGCCCGGTTTCTCCTGCAGGACCCCACCAATTATCTTCCTTGCCTAAAAAATAAATTCTGTCTTTAGGAATTCCAACTTGTTGCCAGATTTTTGCTGTTTCTTCATCTTTTGGAGCATCCTTATCTCCAGCAAAACATGTGACATATAATTTTTTTGCATCTATCTTCAGGATTTTTGTGAGAAATTCATAACTATATTCAATTGCTTGTTTTTTCCAATAATCTCCAAGTGACCAATTACCTAACATTTCGAAAAAGGAAAGATGCATGGGATTACTAACTTCATCTATATCCTGAGTTCTAATACATTTTTGAACATTAACAAGCCTTTTTCCTTGTGGATGTTTTTGTCCAATAAGAAAAGGAACTAATGGATGCATTCCAGCTGTAGTGAATAAAACAGACGGATCATGTTCTGGAATGAGACTTGCGTTTAGAATCTCTTTATGCTTTTTTTCTTTAAAAAATTCTATATACTTCTTTTTTAATTCACTTGATTTCATAAAAAGTCATAGATAGCTGAGCTTATAAAATTTTTCTCACAACAAAAATTATATTTCTATCTTCCTTAGCTTTGAGAACCTTGAAACCAGCCTTTTTTAATAATTCTCGCAATTCTTGTTTATCATAAATATAAGTATATCTATAATATTTTTTATTATTGATTGTCCAAGGAATCATGCATTCTTTTGGCTTATTTTTTAATCTTTTTTGTTTTTTGCTCCAAACAATTATCATAGCTTCTGCTTTTGGTTTTAAAACACGATATAATTCTTTTAGTGCTTTTTCCCTTTTCTTTTCTGAATCTATATTATGTAAGGCAGCAATAAAAATAGCTCTATCAAAAAAATTATCTTTGAAAGGAAGTTTAGATGCAGGAGCTTTTTTTATAATAATTTTAAATTTTTGTTTTTTAGCATATTCTTTTGCATAGTTTAGCATTTTCTGTGAAAAATCCACTGCATAAATAATTCCTTTAGTTCTAACAAAATTTCTTCCAGAACCACAACCAAGGTCAAGAATTTTCCCTTTCTGATTTTTAATAAAATCTATTACCTCTTTTATTGGTTTAGTTCTAAATTCTTGCCATTTTAGTGCTATTGTATCCCAAACTTTTTCTTGTTTCATGTTTTTCCCAAGGTTTTTAAATTTAAAAAACATACCAATAAAGGCTAAGGAGAGAGAATGTCAAAGAAGTTAATTTTATGGCGTGATAATCAAAGAGTTAGAAAAGAAT